>CASEQO010000050.1 GCA_949290035.1 uncultured Mycoplasmataceae bacterium | reverse complement strand
ATAATATCTTCTAATAAATTAGTTGATATTGAAGTAATAAATTTTAGAGATTATTCAAGTGATAAACATAAAAAAGTAGATGATATATCTTATGGCGGTGGTCCAGGAATGGTTTTAAGTGTTCAACCAATAGTTGATTGCTTAAAAACTATTAAAACAAATGATTCAAAAGTTATTTTATTAACACCATCAGGAATAATTTATAATCAATCTATAGCTAATTCATTTTTAAAGTATAAACACATAATACTAATATGCGGTCATTATGAAGGATTTGATGAAAGAATATTAAATTATGTAGATTATCAAATTAGTATTGGTGATTACGTATTAACTGGTGGAGAAATAGCAGCACTAGCAGTTATTGACTCTATATCTAGATTAATACCAGGAGCTATAAATAGTGAAAGCTTACAAAATGAATCATTTGAACAAAATTTATTAGATTACCCAGTTTATACAAAACCTCAAGTTTATGACTCATACAAAGTACCAGAAGTTTTATTATCTGGTAATAAAAAATTAATTGATGAATATAGATTAAATCAAAGAATAATTAAAACAAAAATAAATCGTCCTGATTTATATGATAAATATTTAAATGAAAAGAAAGGATAAAAACATGAAAGTAATTAATAAGATCAATAAAACTGATATTATCAATTCTATTGAAGAAAAGCAAATGAAAAAAGATGTTCCAGATTTTGGTCCTGGTGATACAGTTTGTATTCATAATAGAATTCAAGAAGGAAATAAAACAAGAATTCAAAAATTTGAAGGTGTTTGTTTAAGAAGAAGAGGAAGAGGTTTATCTGAATCATTCATTTTAAGAAAAGAATCTAATGGTGTATGAGTTGAAGAAAATATTCAAATTCATTCTCCAATTGTTGAAAAAATAGAAGTTCTAAAAAAAGGTAAAGTTAGAAGAGCTTATATTTCTTATATGAGAAATAGAACTGGTAAAGCAACAAGAATTAAAGAAAAAAAATAATTTTGGAATTAAAACTTGATATATTAATTTATATATCAAGTTTTTTATTAAAATGAAGTTATTTATTGGATAAAACTTCATTTTTTATTGGTAATTAGATTTAAAACTTCATTTTTTACTAAATTAATAGCTTTAAAACTTCAATATATGCTAAAATTAATGTAATTTGAGGTAAAAATGATTATAAAAAAGATTAAAAATGGTGCAGATTACGTAGTTTCCATTCCATACGTTGATTTTAAATATTTAAAACAAATAAATGATTATTTGAATAATGATAATTATTTAAATACTATAAAATATAGTATTTATAATTTTTTAGACAAAATATCTTATTCAAAAAATAGCTTTTATTTTTCTAAAATAATAAATAATATTTCAATTTATGTTGAAAGTATAAATTCATCTTCAATAGAAGGCATTGAGTACAATAAAAATTATGATAATAGAGAAAATGATAGCAAAATAGAATCATACAAGCAATACACTAATTACATTTTAGACAATAATTTAGATTTAGATAATAATACTATATCTAGTTTTCATAACTTTATTGAACCAAACAAAGGAAAAGGTATTAGAAATAATTGTTCTCAATTTATTGGAAACTATCAAGCTCCCAATGGTAAAAATATACTATTAGCATTGGGAAATTTTTGAGATATATATTATGGGAAAAATAATTTTAATGAAATAGATATTTTAGTTAGATGATCTTTTCAACATTTATTTTTTGAAATGATTCATCCATTTGATGACGGAAATGGAAGAACAGGAAGAATGTTGAATCTTTTATTTTTTAAATATCAAGAATTTAATATATTTGATAACTTTATTTTAGAAACATCATCAAATATTTTTAAAACAAAAGATTTATATTCTGATCTTTTAGGTAAATGTGTAATTAATATAAAAAATACACCATATAATTCTGATATTGAAAAATCAATATTAAGAGATTCATTATTTTGTAAATATATGTTAGATAGATTGATTGAAAAAATAAATGAATTAAACGAAAATATATCTATTTATTTAGAATTAATAGAAACTTTTTATATTTTTTTAAAAACAAATAAAGTTCTTAAAAGATATGCTGAAAAAATAATGTCTTTTTTCTCTCATAATATTATTTTTAATAGAAAAGAATTTAAACAAGTAAATAATATTTCTGAAGCAACAACATCAAAAATTTTAAAAGAATTAACTAATTTAAATTTAATAGGAGATTTTAAAGCTAGAGAAATTAAAAATTTAAAATCAAAAATATTTAAGCCTTTTTACGAAATTACAAGATTAAATCAATCAACTGAAAATATTTCAATATATATTGAAATATTAAATAAGTCAAAGTAATATTTTTTATATTTTTTTGGACTTTTATTGGAAAATTTTTGTATTTTAATTAAACTTTGTAAATAAGTTATATATACATATAAATTACTTGTATAACAAGTTAGTTTTTTTGAACAAAATGTTTTTATATATTAATGTACAGATAATTTAAGCAAAAAGGACAAAAAATGAATGAAAATATAATTAAAAACACAAAAAAGATAGTTAATACATACAAAGTAAATCTTACTATGTATGAAAATTATGATGCTTTAAAAAGCTATAATGAAAATTTTGATAATTCAAAATTTTTGCAATTAGAAAAGAAAATTCACTATGTGAATAAAATTATTGATAATTTTTCAGAAGATGAAAAATTAGTATTTAATACTTATTTCATTAAAGGTGAAATAAATGAATCTTATTATTCTAGATCAACATACTATTACAAAATAAAGAAAATTTCTCAGAAGTTTATGGAGTATTTCAATGATAATATGCAATAACTATAATGTTGAAAATCATGACATAAATACTGACATAATAATGGAATATTTTCAATTTCCATACAAAGGGTATAAAACTATATATGTTCATGATTTAATATTTGATGTTGAAAGAATAGAAGATAAATTAAAATTAACAATTCAAGCATGTTTTATGAAATCTGGAAGTATTCCTTGAGATTTCTTCTTGTGTAATGTTCAATTACCTAGTCAAACAATTGAAAATATTCAAATGCACAATGTAACAGGTGAATATTGAGATATATATGATAAAGACCCAGATGCACCTGCATATAGTATGATATGTAGAGGAGAAACATATATTGATCTAAGTGGTGATCCATTTTTTGATAGAGAAATAATTGATGAAAGAGTAAAAGTCAATGTTTCTTTCTCATGAAATAAAGATTATGAAAGAAATTTTATAAGTGAGTCATTACCAAAATTAGCAACATTTAAAAACGAAATGAAAGATTTTAAATTTGACTTATTTTTTAACTATTCGAATACATATATTTTAGAAAATGATTTAATAGAAATAATATATGGAATGAGATGATATGATGGAAAAATTACAAAGGTTAAAAAGTATAGTTTAAATATTTCAAAACCAAAATATAGATCAACATTATTTAATCACATTTTGAATATCAATTTAGATGAATATCCTAATTCATATATTAGAGGATATGATTTAAAATTATCATCAAATAATTTAAAAGAAATAGACATAAAAAATGAATTAAATAGAAAAATAGAAACAGGGCCTATATTATTTAATGAAGGATATGATTACGATATATATAAAAAAGAATTAGTTCCATGATCTGAAATAAAAGGAATTAATTATCCTTTGAATAATGAAATTAGGGTATCAGGTAAATATTTTTTAAAAATTAATGATGTTAGCTTTGGATTAATGATAAATGAAAAAATTGATAAAAAAGATTCAAATTTTAATTTAGTAAATATTAATAAAACTGAATTTAATAATTTAGGAGATTTTAATGAAATCTAAAACTAAAAAGATAGCTATTTTTGCAACATCATTAGTATTTGTAGCATCGTTAGCAACTATTTTATCAACTGTTATTGTTTCTAAAAATAAATCTATTTCTATTGAAAGCAATGATAGTAATGATTCAAATAGTTTAACTAATAATTTATGTAAAAAAATAAAAGAATCAAAATATTTTAATTCATTATTCGAACATAAAGATAATGATTTAATTATAGATGAGTCAAATATTAGAAATAACCTTAAAAAAGTTATTATTGATGCAATTTCAATGACTTCAGATTTTAAGTATCAAAAACTTGAACTAAAAGATATTGAATTAAAAGTAAAATATAATCTTGAAAGTGATAAAAAATTAAACGTAAATTGTATTTTTTCTTATGGCAAAAATGTAAATAATAATCAATCTAATTTCTGCATTTTGATAAACTAAACATTAAAAATAGTGTTATCATATAATCATTATTTTATTAAAGGTTATATATATGTCAAATAAAAAATATAGTGTTGATTTAAATAATAAAGAATATATAAAATTCAATGTAAAAATTGATGGTGATGAATGATCAAATAGTTTGAAAAATGCAAAAAAATCAATTGCAAAAACTATTAAAGTTGATGGTTTTAGACCTGGATCAAAAGCACAAGCTGAAAAAGTTAATTCTTTAATTAGAGATGAAGATGTATGATATGAAGCAATTAATAAAATTGCTAATAATAAAATATTAGAAATCGTTAAATCTGACGACTTTAAAAACATTGAAAATGAAATTAATAATGAACCTGCAAATTTAGAAATTAAATCTGTATCTAATGATGCAGCAGAAGTTATTTTTTCATTTAGAAAATTACCTGAAGTAACATTAGGTGATTACAAAAAAATGGATATCAAAGTTCCTAAAATTGAAGTTACAAATGATGATATAAAAAAATCTATTGAAAACTTATTAAATAAAGATGCAGTTTTAATAGAAAAGAAAGAAGATGCTATTGCTAATGGTGATGTTGTTATTTTTGATTTCAAAGGATATATTGATAATAAAGAAATGGAAAATGGATCAGGTAATGATTTTGAACTAGAAATAGGATCTAATCAATTTATTCCAGGATTTGAGGAACAAATGATTGGAATGAAAAAAGGTGAACAAAAATCAATAAATGTTAAATTTCCAAAAGATTATCATGCAAAAGAAATTGCTAATAAGGATGCAAGATTTGATTTAAACATTAAAAACATTAAAATTAAAGAATTACCAAAATTAGATGATGAATTTGTTAAGAGTCTAAATATAGATGGTGTTTCAAATATTAAAGAATTAGAAAAACACCAAAAAGAATTATTGACTAAGTCTAAAATAAGTCAATTAGAAAATGAATTGAGACCACAAATACAAGATAAATTAGCAAGTATTACTAAATTAAGTTATGTTGATAATTTTTCAGTTGAAACAGAAATCAAAGAATTAAATAGAGAATATGAACAAATTTCATCTCAAATGGGAATGAAAATTGACGATTTCTTAAAAATGATAAAAAAAGATAAAAAAGAATTTGATGAAGAAACTAGAAAAAGAGCTGAACAAAATGTTTTAGTTAAATATGCAATTATTGAAATTGCTGAGAAAGAAAATATCACATGTACAGATAGTGATTTAAATGAATATTGTGAAAATGCATCAAAAATGTATAATATGGATATTGAAGAAATTAAAAATAGAGTATTTAATCAACGTGATGTATTTGAAAATGTTTTAATTTTTGATAAAACGATGAAATGAATAATTGATTTTTATTCAAAATAAAAATAATAAACTTATATATCTAAAATAAATTAAATTAGCACTTTATACTATAATGTGCTAATATTATTTTATAATCTTATAAATTGGAGGGTTTTGTGGAAAATAAAAAAATAATTAAAAAAGAAAATAATATTAACAAAAATATTAGATGGCCTATATTAATTTCTAGAACTGTTTCAATATTACCTAATGTTTCTACATTAATGGATATTGGTAGAGAAATGACTATAGCCGCAATAAAAGAATCTATTAAAAAATTTGATAGTAAAATTATTGTTGCTAGTCAAATTGATCATACAATTGAAAAACCAAAATCATCTGACATCAATAAATTTGGAGTACTATGTTCATTACAAATTATTAATTCTTCAAATAAAACTGGAGGTGAAAAAGGTGAACAATTATTAATAAAATTAAAAGGACTAAAAAGAGTATCTATTTCTAATATTAATTTTATTAATGATATGTATGTTGCAAATTTTGAAGAATTAAATGATAAAAATAATCTAACAGAAGAAAATAAAAAAACTTTATACGAAATTATTAAAGAATTTAAAGAAGACTTTAATAAACAAAAAAATGAAAAATTAGATTTAGTTGATAAAGATATAAAAGATTATTTATCTAAAATTAAAAAGCCAAGTGATATCGATGGTGGAACAACAGATTTTATTTATTTTGATTACTTAGCAGATGTTAAATTTACAATTACTAAATCAAAAGAATTACAATCAGTTTTAGAAGAACTTGAACCAAATTTAAGAATGGAAAAATTCTTTTCACTTTCAATACCAAAAAGTAAAGCCGATTCAATTGATGCAGAGATAACTAAAAAGATAAATAAAAATCTTTCAAAACAACAAAAAGAATTTTACTTAAGAGAAAGATTAAGAGTTATCAGAGAAGAACTAGGAGATGTTTCTTCTAGAGGTGATGATGCTGATTCTATGAGAGATAGAGTTAGAAATAATCCGTATCCACAACATATTAAAGATAGATTATTATCTGAAATAAATAAAATGGAACTTTCATCCAATTCAAACGAAGCATATATATCAAAGTCATATATTGATACATTATTAGAATTACCTTGATGACAAAAATCAGAAGATTCTAATGATATTAAAAAAGTTATTTCTACTTTAAATAAAAATCATTATGGATTAGAAAAAGTTAAAGAAACTATTATAGAATATTTGGCTACAAGAATGAGATCTGAAAATACTTCTGGGTCAGTATTATGTTTAGTAGGTCCTCCAGGGGTAGGTAAAACATCTTTAGCAAAATCAATAGCAGAAGCTTTGAATAAGAAATTTGCAAAAATTTCTTTAGGCGGTATGAAAGATGAAGCTGAAATAAAAGGTCATAGAAAAACATATGTTGGAGCTATGCCAGGTAGAATAATTAAAGAAATGAAAAAAGTTGGAGTTATTAATCCATTATTTTTATTAGATGAAATAGATAAAATTAGTAGTGATCATAGAGGAGATCCATCTTCTACATTGTTAGATATACTGGATAAAGAACAAAATAAATTCTTTAGTGATAATTATGTTGAAGAAGAATATGATTTATCTAATGTATTATTTATTGCAACGGCAAATTATGAAGAAAATATTCCTGAAGCACTAAAAGATAGATTAGAAATTATTAGATTGGACTCTTATACTGAAAATGAAAAATTATCAATAGCAGAAAAATATTTAGTACCAAGAGTATTAAATGAGACTGGTTTATCAAATAAAGAATTAAATTTTTCAAAAGAAGGTTTAGATTACATTATCAAAAGATACACTAGAGAGGCTGGTGTAAGAGAATTAGAAAGATGTATAAGAAAAATTTCTAGAAAATATGTTGTAGAACTTATTGATAATGAAAATCTATCTAAAACAACTCTTAATATAGACGAACAAAAAGTAAAACATTATCTTAAAAAAGAAATT
>CASEQO010000049.1 GCA_949290035.1 uncultured Mycoplasmataceae bacterium | reverse complement strand
TACATTTAACGATAAAATGACTAATTTTGAAAATCTATATAAATCATTAGTAGATAAATTTGAACAAATTGATGAATATGTTAAAAAATTAAAAGAAGAAGGATTTGCAGAACAAGCTAAAAAATTAGAAGAATTAAGTAATAATTGTTTAGCACAAATAGAATTCCTAACTTCTAAAATTGATGAAAACGAATCAAAAATTGTTAATATTGAAAATTTATTAATGGTTGAAATAGATAACATCAAAGCAAGATTGGAAGGATTTGATATAGCATCATACAATGAAGCTATTAACAAAATTGAAAGTTTAATTAATGGTGAAATAACTATTAAAGATGATATATCTAAATTATTTGCTCAAAATGATGAAATTAAAAATTCAATAAAAAAAATAAGTAGTGAGTTAGAAATTAAAGTTTCTTCATTAATTGATTCTACAAACTTAAAATTAAGTTCTTTTGAAAAAGAAAATGAATTAATTAATAATAAAATTCAAGATCAAAATAAAAAAATAGAAGATGTTTCAAGAGAATTTGACGATAAATTAGAATCATTTAGAAATGAAGCAAACGATCAAATTAATGAATTTATACAATCATCAATGTTGATTAAAAAAGATGTTGAAGAACAAAAAGAAAAAATTGATTCATTACTAGAAATAGTTAAAGCAATTGATCCATCAAATTCTAATTTAGATGAATATCAAAATAAATTAAATGATCAATTTAATAAAATTGATGAAATTACATCTAAAATACAAGAACATTCAAATGAAATTCAATCAATTAAAAATATTTTAGAAAATAATAATCATTCTTCTAACATTGACCTAACTCTTGAAGATAATATTAAGCAAATTAAATATAAAGTTGAATTACTTGAACAAGAATTAACTTTACATAGAAATGTTTTTGATAATTTCTCAAATGAAATTAAAGATAAATTAACTAAGCATGAAGAAAAATTAAATGAAATTATTAGCAAAGCAATCGGTGATAACATTAATTTTGATGAAACTCAATTAAAAGATTTAATTAAAGAAATATCAAAAGAATATTT
The DNA here is from genome assembly GCA_949290035.1 of uncultured Mycoplasmataceae bacterium. GTDB lineage: Bacteria > Bacillota_I > Bacilli_A > Mycoplasmatales > Mycoplasmoidaceae > CAMREV01. The sequence goes on along the minus strand of CASEQO010000049.1, from coordinate 5,377 downwards.
AGAAATAGAAATTAAAGAAATTAAAAATAATATTGAAATTAATTCTGAAAAAATAAAAAATTTAGAAGAGATGTCTAAAACAACTTCTTCAGAAAATATTGAATATGAATTGAATAAATTAAAAGATGAATTAAATAATAGAGTTGATTCTATAACATCTAAATTAAATGAAATGATTTCAGATTATGATGAAAAAATTCAAAAAGATATTCAATCTTTATCAAAAGGAAATACATCAGATTTATCAAATGATGAAATCAAAAAAATTGCAAAAGAATGTTCATTAGAAGTTATTAAAACTGAAATTCCAAAACTTGTTGAGTTGTTAGATATTACAAATGAAAAATTAACTAAAAATTACGAAGCTTGAATAAGAAATAATCAACATATTTCATTAATGGAAGAAGTACTACTTTCTCAAGATAAAGAATTTAGAGAAAGTTCTAAAAAGAATTTTGAAGAAATGCAATACATCACTTCTATTCTTGAACAAATTGAAGCAAATGGTAATTTATCAAAACAACAAGAATTAGAATTACTAAAAAAATTCAATGAATTAGAAAAAGCAATAAATGAATTAAAAAGTGATGCTAATAAAAATAATCAAGAACAAATAAAAGAAAATATTAGACTTCAAGAAGAAATTTTAAGAGCTAGTAGTAAATCAGAAAATTTAAGTGATGATGCTAAAGAAGCAATTCTAAAATTAGTATTAGAACATAAAAAGAAAATTTCATAATAAAGGAGGATAACATGAGATATAGACATAATAGTGTTTATGAATTAGTTAATAGTGATAATTCAAACAACATAAGACTATCTGAATTAGAAGAAATCGTAAAAAATCTTAGTGTTAATCCTTCAAATACTAATGATGATAAGATTGAAGAGCTTTTTAAATTAATTGAAGAACAATCAAATAAATTAAATTTATTAAAAGATGAAGAAAATGAATTATTTAAATTATTAAATAATAGAATCGATATTTTAGATGAAAAAATTAATAAAATAAATAATGGTTCTCCATCAAAAGATATTGAAGTATTATTAGATGAATTAATTACATTTAAAGAAAAACAGGAATTATTTAATAATGATATTTATGAAAAAATCGATGATAGAATCGATAGAATTAATGATCTTATAGATTTTATTAATTCATTAAAAGATAAGTTAGATTTATCTAATTTATCAAATGAAATTCCAAATTCATTAAAAGATGAATTAGAAGAAATTAATGAAAGATTAATAAAATTAGAATCTAATTTAGAAAATTCATCAAATGAAGTAAAAGACATTAATAAATCAATTAATGAATCTATTAATACGGAAAAAATAATAGAGGAAATTAATGAAAATCAATCAGATGATGAATTATTCAACCAAGCAGTTGAAGAATTAGAAAAAATGATTGAAGAAGAAAAAAATCAAAATGAAGAACTTGCATCATTATTAGAAGAAAAAGAAAATGATGAAGAATTAACATATAATGAAAATTGATTAGAAGAATTTGAAAAATTGAAACTATCATTAGAAGATGATGGTATTTATGAATATGAAATAGGAGAAGATATGAAAAATGATTTTTATGGTAATGATTTACCAAATACAAAAATTGTAAAAGTTTCAGCTAATGAACTTGTTAGAAGTTACTCTAGTGATGATATAAATAATTTTATAGGTGATGAAGCTAGAAAATTAGCTTCAAAAGAAATTGATAAAATTCAAGCTAATTCTGAATTAACTCAAAAAGCTTGACTAGCTAATAATCAAAGAATTAATGAAATGTCTTCAATAATTGAAAGACAAGAAGAAGAAATTAGAAGATTATCAATGAATTCGAAAGTTTCTTCAAACGAAGATATTGCTTTATTAGTTTCTCGTATCATAGATGAAAAATTAGGTAGAATTTCTAACCCTTCATCTATTGACGATTCTAAATTAGAACAATTAAGACTTGAATTAGAAAATCAAAAAATAGAAAATGCAAGACTTAGATCATTATTAGAAAATAATGAAAAGAAAAGTGAACCAGTTGTTAATATTTATAACACAATCCCAGAAGACAACAAAGTTGTAGAAGAAAAACAAGTTATTGCACCTATTAAATCAAACTATATTGGCCCACAAAAGAAAAAAAGAAAACAAAAATTTTTCTTTGAAATAAAAGAACATAGTGGACCAAAAATCACTAAAGCTGATTTAGACAGAGAAAAAAAATAATTTTATATCATATTCATATGTAAAATAATAGCATTAGGTTAATATATAACTTAATGCTATTATTATTTTGTAAATAAAAAAAGGATATTTTATTATGGGAAGATTAAGAAAAAATAATGAAGCTTTAAATATTTTAAGAAAATGCAATAATTTTATAGAAGATCCAAGCAAATATAAATCATTATGAAATAAACAAGTATTTAAAAATAATAATCCCATACATATAGAAATTGGGACCGGAAAAGGTAAATTTATATATGAAATGGCATCATTAAATAAAAATATTAATTACATTGCAATAGATAAATATGATACAGTTTTAATTAAATTAGTTAAAAAAGAAAGTATAGAGAAATTAAATAATCTAAAAATAATTTGTATAGATGCAAATGATATCGATAAATATTTTGATAATCAGGAAGTGGATAGAATATATTTAAATTTTTCAGATCCATGACCGAAAGCAAGACATGCTAAAAGAAGATTAACATCTATTAATTTTTTAGATTTATATTCAAATATTTTAAATAATAAAGGTCATATTGAATTTAAAACAGATAACATAGATTTTTTTAACTATACAGTTGAATTATTTAATGAGAATAAAGTAAAAATATTATTTTTAACATATGATTTACATTCATTAAACGATCATTTTAATGTTAAAACTGAATATGAAGAAAAGTTTTCTTCTAAAGGTTTTAAAATTAATAAAATAATATTTACTCCTTTTTATAAAAATAAATAAATATTATTTATTTTTATCCATTTAAAGATTTAAAATATTAATGTATATATTTCTTATTTAGGAATTGTTTATGAATAAAGCACCTTTTTTTAAAACAGAAACTTTTGGAGCAGTAGATGGTCCTGGAACAAGACTTGTAGTATTTTTACAAGGATGTCCTCTTAGATGTGTATATTGTCATAATCCAGAATCATGAGAAATAGGAAAAAATAATGATATGATAACTATTTCTCAAATTATTAAATTATATGAAAAGAATAAAAGTTTTTATAAAACTGGAGGAATAACAATATCTGGAGGAGAACCTTGTTTACATATGGATTTCCTTATATCATTAGGAAAAAAATGTAAAGAAAATAACATCCACTATACTATAGATACATCAGGTTATTTTTTCAAAGATGCATATAGAAAAAAAATGGATGAATTAATAAAATATGTGGATTTATTTTTAGTTGATATAAAACATATTAATAATAAAAAATATGAATCAATAACAAGACTTGATAAATCTAAACAATCTGAGATAGATTTTGTAGAATATTTAGAAAAAAATAAGAAACATTATTGAATAAGACAGGTTTTATTACCAGGTTATACAGATGATAAAGATGATTTAATAATGCTAGGTGAATTTATTAAAGATAAAAAATATATGGATAAATTCGAAATCCTTCCATATCATAACATGGCTGAACCTAAATATAAGAACATGAAATTAAAATATGTTCTTCAAAAGGTTCAACCGCCTTCTGATGAACATGTTTTAAAATGTATGGAGTATATAAAACAAGGAATGAATAATTAGATATTGTTATATCTAATTATTTTTTATTGTAATAAAAAATATAGTTAATATTATTTAACTATTTCGCCAAATAAACTAAATCTAGAAGCTTTAGTTATTTTTATATTAACCAAATCTCCTACATTAATTGAGTCGTCTCCTTTAAAATTTACTACTTTTCATTGTGGAGAATATCCTGATAATATAGAAGAATCTTTTTTAGATGGCCCTTCTACTAATACTTCAACTATTTGATTAAGGAATTTTTCATTATTCTTTTTAGCATATTTTTTTACTAATTCATTTAATTCATTTAATCTTTGATTTTTTTCTTCTATTTTAATTTCATCTTTTAATGTTGCTGCATAAGTTCCTTCTCTTGGACTATATACAAAAGTGTAAGCATTATCATATTGAACTTCATTGTAAAGTTTTAAAGTGTTTTCAAATTGTTCTTTAGATTCATTTGGGAAACCTACTATTAAATCTGTAGATATTGCACAATTAGGAATAGCTTTTCTAATTTTGTTAATTTTATCAATATAATCATTTATATCCATTTGTCTATTCATTTTTTTAAGTATTTCATTATCTCCAGATTGAACTGGTAAATGAATATAAGGCATAATGTTATCGTATTTAGATATGATATCAATTATTGAGTCGTCAAAGTTTCATGGGTTTGAAGTAGCAAATCTAATTCTTTTTATACCTGTTTTTGCTACATCTTCTAAAAGATTTGAGAATTTATAATTTTCATTAACAAAATCTATTCCATATGAATTAACATTTTGTCCTAGTAATGTTACTTCTTTGTATCCTTGTTTTATTAGTTCTTGTATTTCTTTTATAATATGTTCTTTAGATCTACTTCTAATCTTTCCTCTTGTATATGGGACAATGCAATATGTACAAAATTTGTCACAACCATACATTACATTTATAAAAGCTTTTATACTACTTGATCTAAAATCAGGTAGATTTTCAATAACATCTCCTTCTTTTGATCAAACTTCAACAATAGTGTTTTTTTCTAATATAGTTTGTTCTAAAATCTTTAGTAATCTATGAACATTATGTGTACCAATTATAAAATCAATATGATCATATCTATTAATCATTTCTTGAACAATTTTTTCTTCTTGAGTCATACAACCTGCAATTCCAAAAATTAAATTTGGATTTTTAGTTGTCTTAATTTGTTTTAATCAACCTATTTCACCAAAAACTTTTTTTTCTGCATTTTCTCTAACTGCACAAGTATTAAGAATTATTAAATCAGCTTGAAATGGATCATCTATTCATTCGTACCCAATCATTTTTAACATGGCTATCATAATTTCTGAATCTCTAACATTTGATTGACAACCATAGGTTCTTATATGGAATTTTTTACCTTTTCCATAATTAAGAATATTTGTAGGTACTTCAAATTGATCAGTAATTATTTTTGATTGTTCAATTCTTTTTCTAGCTTTATTCATATCAGGTAAAAAATATTTACTTAAATCTCTTTTTGGTTTAGACATATTTATCCTTTAAATATATTAATTAATTATAAAATTTAATTTTATTTTTTATTAATTTAGAAAAAAAATTTTCATTTTTTAAAAAAATTG
>CASEQO010000048.1 GCA_949290035.1 uncultured Mycoplasmataceae bacterium | reverse complement strand
TTGAGATGCAAATTTTAGATCAAAATATAAAATTATTTCATCTCCAAAAGTTTATTTATCAGAACCTTCAATGGGATTAACATTTCTAGGAATAAATTCAAAAGAAGCGTTACTAACAAATTTAAATACATTTGGATTATATTTTGAAAACTTAGTTATTAAAGATTTAATGGTATTTTGTGAAAATTATTCTGCTACTTATATTTCTATAGAGATGAAAAAGGAAATGAAATTGATGCAATTATACATATGCCTAATGGCAATTGATTTCCAATAGAAATTAAACTAGCTATATCATACGAGGATGCAAAAAAATGTTTTGAAAAGATGGATTATATTATTAGTTTAGTTTCTTCAAAGCAAAAAAATATTAGTAGCAAACCACTTTTTAAATTAATAATAACATCATCTGGATATAGTTATAAAATAAATAATGATTATGTTTTAAAATTTAGTGATCTTAGCTTGTTTTAAGTAAATGATTATTGATATTGTAAATAATAAAAATTGTTTATCATAAATATGTTACCTTTCCGTTCAAAATTCAATGGTAACAAAGGTATGCTTATGCACATCTTTTTTATTTAGTTACCACTTATATTTTAAACTATTAAAAATTTAAAGATAAGTGGTGCCAAATGTTTGTATCAGAAAAAAATATCATATAAAAATAAATAAATTATTGATATAATAATAATGCTGTATTTTTCTTTAAAAATGCAGCTTCAACCGCTCTTAAAAGGTATTTAAATTTGTGTAAATATATAATAATACGCAAAACCTCATAGGCGAGTCTAAGTGTATTTTAAAGAAAGGAGAATACAATATATATGTTTGCAATTTTTGAAACTGGAAGCAAGCAATATAACGTTAAAAAAGGTGACGTTATATATACTGAAAAGCTTGATGTAAAAGAAGGTGAAACAATCACTTTTGATAAAGTTTTAATGGTAGATTCAAAAGTTGGAACACCTTATTTAAAAGGTGCAACTGTTACTTGTAAAGTTGAAAAACATGATAAGCAAAAGAAAATTACTATCATTAAACATAAAAGATATTCAAGATTGTTAAAAAGACAAGGTCATAGACAACCATATACAAAATTAGTTGTCACTGATATTAAAGCTTAATGATTAATATAACTATATATAGTAATGGTTTTTTGATTGAGGGTCATGCTAATAGTGCAAAATATGGTAACGATTTAGTATGTGCTTCTATATCTTCAATATCACAAGGAATTATTAATTGTTTCCCAAATAAAAATATAAAAACTTTAGATATAAAAAATGGTTATATAAATTTTGATTTGTATAAAGTATCTAAAAAAGATAAAATAATTTTAGAAACATTTTATGTTTTGATAGATTCAATATATAAAGATCATCAAAAATACATAAGTTTAGTTATAAGAAAGGAGAACAAGTAATTATGAATTATTCAAATATCAAAAAAATTGATTTACAATTATTTGCTTCTAAAAAAGGAGTTGGTTCTACAAAAAATGGTAGAGATTCTAATCCTAAGTATTTAGGTGCAAAATTAGCAGATGGTCAATTTACAAAAAGTGGGCAAATAATTTATAGACAAAGAGGAAACAAAATTTACCCTGGTAAAAATGTAGGTCAAGGTAAAGATGATACATTATTTGCTAAAAAAGACGGAATAGTTAAGTATTCTAAATTTATGGGAAATAAAACAAAAGTTAGTGTTATTGAACAATCTAAATAATTAAAAACATTTCATTAAACAAAGATATGCAAATAAAAAATGCATATCTTTGTTTTTTGTAATTTAATTAGAGAATTTTAAAAATTTTTTAGTACTAAATTTATAAAATATTTTATTATTGGTCATAATAAAATAATAAAGAGATATATTATGAAAAACAAAGCATATTAATTTTTAACATTTGATGAACAAATAAATAGATTAATTAATATTAGAAAACTATTAGTTATCAATAATGAAACTTTAATGACTTATCTTAAAAGATATAATTATGAAAATTTTGTAAATAATTATTCAAAATTTTTAATTAATAAAGACACTAGAGAGTTTATAGTTGGGGTTAGTTCAGATACTTTAATTAGTTTATTTGATTTTGATAGAACTATAGGATTAATACTATTAAAACCTATATTAGAAATAGAAAGAATTATAACTACTACTATTTCATATATAATTCCAAAAATATTTATAAATCATTATAAAACATTAAAAAACGGGAATATATTTCTATTAAATAACAAAGAATTTAGAAATATTTTTAGTAATTGAATAGAACAAACAGATAATAATGATTATATATATTTAGAAAAAATTGATTTAGAAAAAAATGTTCCTAATAGTGTATTAAATTTTAATCCATCTATTTGAAAAATTTCTCCATATTGATCATTTTCTACTGTTAAAGATATATTTAATTCTTTGTCTATTCAATTAAAAAAAGAAATTATCAAAGAATTAAATCTAGATTTTAAATGATATGAATTTTCTAATTTCATAGATATAATAAATAAAATTAGAAACCGTATATGTCATAATAATGTAATTTATGAATTTAATTATTCACCTAAAAATTCATTTTTTCCATATCCAATATGTAGATTTTTAAAAAGAAAATTAAATATTGATACAAATAAAATAAGAATATATCATGTTATTAAATTAATAGATATATTTTTAAAAACAAATTATATTGATGAAATAAATTGTGTTATTTATGAATTAAAAGATAAATTTAATTCTAATATTTATAATGATATAAATAAAAGTGAAGTATTTAATAACATTATTAAATATATGAGATTTATATCTAAAAAATAAATGAAAAAAGATGTGAATGCTTTTCACATCTTTTTTTATGGTTACAAAGTATTTACCTTGTGCCAATTCTACATTTTAATTATATATATGATTTTAATAGTATTGCAAAAAAATGTATTACATATTATACATATCTTATATAAACATATTTTTTATATATTTATAATACAAATTTAAAAATACAGTTTAAATTATTTTTTTTTAATAAATATAAATAATTTATTTATAATTTTTATAAATAATATGTATAATATTTATAGTTTTGAAAGAAATTTAAATTATGAAAAGAAAAAGTAAATGGAAGCTCAAACTTACAACATTATCATTACTTTCTATACCTATAATAGGTTTAGCTATTTTTGTACCTTTATATGTAGTACAAGAACTTAATCAAGATAAAAAATTAAATTATTTTAATATATTAACAACTTATGATAATGCTCATGACAATATGACTGCTTTAGGATATGCTCCAGATTTTGATACTACATCTAGTTCAGGAAGAATTAAATATGCATCATATTTAAATGGATATGTAAATGATGAAATAACTGAATATGTAAATGTAAAAATAATGGATGGGCAAGAAGTTGATAGAAAAGTTATTGACTCATTAACATTAGATACAGTTGTGTTAAATGAATGAATGAAAGTTGATGCATATAAGTTTGATGGAATAGTTAATAATTTAGCTTACACATCTATGGGAGATAGCGATGATGCTAGATATAATTCTCCAATGACTACTGGAGGTTATACATGATCACAACAAAATAATATAGATGCTGGTTTTAAAATGTTAGCCAATGATTTAGATAATATTTATAAATTAAATGGTGATTTAATTTCAAGAGCTGATTCTATAATAGAAAATGAATACAAGAAAGAGAAAATTAAATTTAATTAAATACTTGAACAAACATTATGCACAACATAATGTTTTTTTTGGAGAAATAATTCATAAACTAAAACCTGAAAGTATAATTCAATGAAAACAGTTCCTAAAAGACAACAAATGATACTTGATTTCTGGATTATCACGATTAGGTTATGGTAAATTTGATAGAACTCTTTGAATTAGATATTTAATTAGATCATTTTGGAAGTTATACATTTCTGAAACTCAAGCAATAGAGTTTTTTAAGTCAAAGTTTAATAAAACTCTTGAATTTGCTCCGCATAGCTTAGATTTGAAATATGGAATTGATTTTGTCTATGATCATAACAATTTTGTAATAGTGAAAACTAGAATATATGACAATGAGTTCAATAAATTCCTTGATTACAAGAAGCTTAATAAGTTTTCCTATGGGGGCTTAAATAACACAAATAGTGTAATTTGAGTGTTCGAATCAAGCAATCAAAGACTTTTTAAGTACAATTCTAGTCAAAATGTCCTAGAAATCGTAGATATCAACTAATACCACCTAACCAAACAATGAATTGGTATCACATAATTTCGCATTTAATTGTAAATTATCACTACATTACATTACTAGTATATATGTA
>CASEQO010000047.1 GCA_949290035.1 uncultured Mycoplasmataceae bacterium | reverse complement strand
CTAGATTAATATAAATAACAAAGAAAGGATTAACTATTATGTCAGATAATTATAGTAATGATAATAAATCAAAATTATTTAGTAATATTTGAAAAATAGCAGATGAATTAAGAGGAACAATAGATGGATGAGATTTTAAAAATTACATCTTTGTTTTCTTATTTTATAGATATATTAGTGAAAATATAGCTAATTATATTAAACAAACTGAAGATGATGATTTTGATTATTCAAAATTAGATGATAGTCAAATATCAGAAGATATAGTTAGTAGCATCGTAAATGAAAAAGGATTTTTCATCTATCCTTCTGAATTGTTTTGCAATGTGTTAGAAAAAGCTAGACAAAACAAGGAAGAAATTAATACCATATTAAAAAATATTTTTAATAAAATAGAAAATTCAGCTATTGGAACTGAATCAGAAAATAATGTAAAAGAAATATTTATGGATATTAATTTAACATCTCAAAACCTAGGAGAAACATTAATAATTAGGAATCAATATATTTTAAAAATAATGGAAATTATTTCTACACTAGATTTAGGAGAATTTACTGACTCTAATAATGATGTTTTTGGAGATGCATATGAATATTTAATGGGATTATATGCTTCTAAAGCTGGTAAAGCGGGGGGGGAATATTTTACTCCTCAAGAAGTTAGTAAATTACTAACTTTATTAGCAATAGGAAATAAGCAAAAAGTTGATAGTGTATATGATCCAGCTTGTGGATCTGGATCACTACTATTACAAGCAGGAAAAATATTAGGTAGTGAAAATGTAAAGAAAGGATATTTTGGTCAAGAATCAAATTATCAAACTTTTATATTGTGTAAAATGAATATGTTTTTACATAATATAAATTTTTCTAAATTTGATATTAGAAGAGGAGATACATTATTAGAACCAAAACATAGTTTAGATTCTAGATATGAAATTATAGTATCTAATCCTCCTTATTCTAAAGTGTGACCAGGTAAAGATGATCCTTTATTAATAAATGATGAAAGGTATGCTCCAGCAGGTATTCTTGCACCATCTTCTAAATCTGATTTTGCATTTATTATGCATTCGTTATATTTATTAGATGAAAAAGGTAAAGCTGCTATAGTATGTTTTCCTGGAATCTTTTATAGAAGTGGAGCTGAACAAAAGATTAGAAAATATCTTGTAGATAATAACTATATAGAAGCTATTATAGCATTACCAGAAAACTTGTTTTATGGTACTTCTATAACTACAGATATTATGGTAATGTCTAAATCTAAACAAGACAATAAAATCTTATTTATAGATGCATCAAAAGAATTTATTAAAGAAACAAATCAAAATAAATTAACTGAAGAAAATATTAACAATATATTAAATACTTTTTTAAAAAAGAAAGAATCAGAACATTATTCTAAATTAGTTAATATAGATGAAATTATTAAAAATAATTATGACTTATCAGTAAGTAATTATGTAGAGTCAAATGAAGTTAAAGAAGTTATTGATATAAAAGCATTAAATAAAGAAATTCAAGAAGTATCTAATAAAGTAAACGAATTAAGAAAGAATATTGACTTAATTATCAAGGAGATTGATAATGAGTAAAATATCTAATCTTTTAAAAAAATATAATAATTATATAGAATGAATTCCAATTTGAAAAGTAACTATATGAAATAAAAAATTTCAAAATGTTAGTCATGAAAAGCAGCAAAAAATATTAGAAATTAAAAAGGGTATATCTTCTTCAAAATTAAAAGAAATAAATATCGAAAACGGAGATATAAAATTAATATCTACAGGAAATTTTAATGGATGAACAAATGATGAATTAGCTAAAGAATATGTAAACGATTTAGAAATAGTAACTCTTCCTGAAGGTGGGGAAGCTAATATAAAATATTATAATGGCAGATTTGTAAGTGCATTAAACCTAATAGCATCTAGTTTTGATGATTCTAAATTTTCTTTAAAATATATTTATTATTGTCTAAAATCTAGAAATGAATTAATTTCATCATTTTATAGAGGGAGTGGTGTAAAGCATCCATCTATGTCTGATATTCTTGATATTGAAATCCCAATTCCTCCTATAGAAGTTCAACGTGAAATTGTCAAGATCCTTGACAATTTCACAGAACTTACCACAGAACTTACCACAGAACTTACCACAGAACTTACTCTTAGAAAAAAACAATATGAATATTATAGAGATAAGTTATTATCATTTAATTTAGATGAATTAAATGATAAAGATATTGAAACTATAAATAATATAGTTGAGGGGGGGGGTAAATAGTTTATATAAAAATATTAATATTCAATACAAATTATTAAAAGATATTTCTTCTATTAAAAGAGGTGAGAGAATAACAAAAAGAGATTTAAATGATAATGGAAAATATATAGCTATATCAGGTGGTGAAAATATTTTTGGGAGAATCAATAAGTATAATAGAGATGAAAATACTATTACAATAGCTCAATATGGTAGTGCTGGATATGTTAATTGACAAAAAGAAAAATTTTGAGCAAATGATGTATGCTATTCAGTGTTTCCAAATGAAGAATTTGTAAACAAAAGGTTTCTTTATTATGTTTTGATAAATTTACAAGAATATATTTATACATTAACTACAAAATCTATACCAGATCATTTACCATTTAAATCATTAGAAAATATACAAATCCCAATCCCTTCTTTAGAAGTTCAAAACAAGATAGTAGAAATATTAGATAATTTTAGTTCATTAGTAGATGATATTTCTAATGGTATACCAAAAGAAATAGAATTAAGAACTAAACAACATGAATATTATAGAGATAAATTATTAACATTTAATGAGTAATTATGAACAATAAATCAACATATAATCAAATATTAACAACTGAGAAAGACACAGTTGTTTTTGAATATATCCAAAGTAAATTTGCTAAAGGTTCATTACAATCTGAACAACAATTAGAAAATAAATTTATTAAAGATCTAATTAATTTAGGTTATGAATATTTAGATTTTTCTAAATATGAGAAATCTAAACATTTAAAAGAATTGGAAAATAACTTAAGAAAACAACTAGAAAAACTTAATAATATTAACTTTTCTGATAATGAATGATCTAAATTATATAAATCTATAAATAAAGACAATATGGACTATTTAGATGCTACTCAAATAATTCAAGAAGATTATATAATTACATTAACTTTAGATAATGGTATTGATAAAAACATTTATCTTTTAGATAAGAAAAATGTTAATAACAATAACTTACAAGTTATTAATCAATATATAGATATATATGGAATACATGAAGTTAGATATGATGTAACTATTTTAGTAAATGGTCTTCCTTTAGTACAAATAGAACTAAAAAGAAGAGGTAATAATTTAGAAGAAGCATTTAATCAAATAAATAGATATAAAGAATCATCATTTACTAATTTATTTAGATATGTACAATTATTTGTAATAAGTAATGGTACAGAAACTAAATATTATTCTAATACTACTAGACATATAAATGTTAATAGTAATGGTGAATCTAAAGAAATTAAATCTAAAGCTTCTAGAAGTTTTAAATTTACTATGTATTGATCAGATCAAAAAAATAATATTATTAGTGAATTAGAAGATTTTGCTCATCATTTCTTTAATAAAAGAACAATATTAAATATTCTTACTAAATATTGTATTTTTACTTATGATAGAAGATTATTGATAATGAGACCTTATCAAATAACTGCTACAGAAAAAATTATTAATAAAATAATTATTTCCAATAATTATAAAGAATTTTTAGGTACTACTAGAGCTGGTGGGTATATATGACATACAACTGGATCTGGAAAAACTGTTACATCTTTTAAAACAGCTCAGTTATTAGAAAATATTGATTTTATAGATAAAGTATTATTTGTAGTTGATAGAAAAGATTTAGACTATCAAACAATTAATGAATATAATAAGTTTAAAAAAGGTTCAGCTAACTCTACAAGTAGTACAAAAGAATTACAACAAGTATTGGAAAAAGAATCTGAAGATTCTAAAATAATAGTTACAACAATTCAAAAGTTATTTACTTTTATAAAGAAAAATCCTGGACATAGTATTTTTAAAAAGCATGTTGTTTTAATTTTTGATGAATGTCATAGATCTCAATTTGGTGATATGCATAAAGCAATTATTAAAAACTTCAAAAAATACAATATCTTTGGATTTACAGGAACACCAATATTTGCTGAAAATGCTGCATTGAAATATGGTGGTAATAAAATTAATACTGAAATAGATACTAATAAATTTAATGTAACAACTGAACAATTATTTGGTGATTGTTTACACCAATATATAATTATTGACGCTATCAAAGATGGTAATGTACTTAAATTTAGATATAACCAAATAGAAAAAACCTTTGATAAGAAAACATATTTTGAAGATGAAGATGTTTATTCAATTAATACTAAAGAAGTATTAGAAAATGATGAAAGAGTTTCTAATATTGTTACATACATATTAGATAATTTTAATAAACAAACTATGAGAAATGAATCATATAAATTTGATTCAATTACTAATATTGATGAAATTGCTAAAAAGAAGAAACCAACCATAGAAGAAAAAAGATCTAAAATAGATGTAAAAGGATTTAATTCTATCTTTGCTATATCAAATATTTCTTTATTAAAAAAATATTATTTAGAATTTAAAAGACAATTAGAAAATAGAAATAATATTGATTTAAAAATTGCTACTATATTTTCTTATGCTCCAAATGAACAAAGAAATGATGTTGATGAATTTATAGAATTTGATGATGAAAATAATGAATCAGTAGATAGTTTAGATAAATCATCTAGAGATTTTTTAGAAGAAGCAATAAAAGATTATAACAAAATGTTTAGCACTACATTTGATACATCTAATGAAAAATTTCAAAATTATTATAGACATTTATCATTAAATGTAAAAAATAAAGAAATTGATATTTTATTAGTGGTTAATATGTTTTTAACAGGTTTTGATGCACCAACATTAAATACATTATGAGTTGATAAATGATTAAATATGCATGGATTAATTCAAGCATTTTCAAGAACTAATAGAATATTTAATAAAATAAAGCATCATGGTAATATAGTTTCTTTTAGACCATTAAAAAAAGAATTAGATAAAGCTATTACTATATATAGTCAGGGTTCTAGTAAAACATCTATACTAATTAAATCATTTAATGATTACTATTATGGATATAAAGATGAAAGTACTAATATTGAAGAACCAGGATATTTAAAAGTATTACAGCAAATTAAAAATGATTATGGAATAATGAGTAATAGTAAAATTTATACTATTGAAGATAAAGTAAATTTTATGCATATCTTTGGTAAATTACTAAGACTTAGAAATATTTTATTATCATTTGAGGAATTTGTTGGTGATGATATTAGACAAATAAGTGATAGAGAAATGCAAGATTATTTAGGTTGATATCAAAAGTTTAATAGAGAACTAAAAGAAGACAATGATTCTAAAACAACAAGTATTTTAGATGATATAGTTTTTGAAAAAGAGTTGGTTGATCAAAATGATAATATAGATGTAGATTATATATCTAAATTTATATTTGAGAATAAAGAAAAGTTTGGTTTAAAAGATAAACAAATAAAAACTGAATTATTAACTATATTAAATTCAAGTCCTACACTATCTTCTAAAAAAGAGCTTATAGAATTATTTATTAATTTATATAATGAAGAAATAATGAATGGTTCTAAATCATATGAAGATATTGAAGAAAATATATATGATTTAGCAGAAAAAAGAAAAAATGAATTATTAGAACAATTAGCTAGTAATGAAAATCTTGATTTAGAAAAAGTTAGAGACTTTTTTGAAGAATGTCTAAGACAAGGTTCTGTTAAAATAATTGGGGACAACATAACAAAATTATTTAAAGAAAAATTATCAAGATTTTCAAAGACTGATAATATTATAAGTGATTATTCAAAAAAGAAAAGTAAGGTTATTGAAGAATTAGATAAACTATTAGACCAATTCATATATATACTTTAAAAATATGGCATTAAGCCATATTTTTATATACATTTATATTTAATTATTGTATTATTGTATAATATGAAATTTCAAAAGAATTAAATTCGATATTTTTGTGAAATTTTTCACATTTTTAGTAGCTATTTTTGTGAATTTTTTCACAAAAATATCAATTTATTAAGACAGATTTAGTAATTATTTTTTAATACGGGAATTTTTTGGGATTTTATAAAGGAATTTTTCGGGATTTTATAAAGGAATTTTTCGGGATTTTATGGTATTATATATATTGATATTTAGGATTTATATTATGTACAATAGAATTATTGAAAAGAAAATAAAAAGGTATTTATCAATATTTGGATGTGTTTTATTATATGGGCCAAAATATTCTGGAAAAACATATTTAGGAAAAAAATACTCAAAAAGTCAATATTTTTTAGCCAATGAAAATAATAATAACTTATTAAAAATATATAGAGAAAAAGAAATACTAAACGGTGAATATCCTAGATTAATAGATGAATGACAAGTAGTACCAGAAATATGAGATAAGATAAGACATATAATAGATATGACTAATGATAATAGAGGATTGTATATATTAACTGGTTCATCTATACTTTACAATAAAGATAAGGTATTTCATAGTGGGGCAGGAAGGTTTGGGAGAATTAAACTAGATACTTTAGCTTTTTGTGAAAAACATAAGTGTTTTATAAATTTTAATAATTTATTAAATAATGATAATTATGATTTATCTGAAATTAAATTAAACAATAGTAATAATATTTTAGATTTTTTAATTTCTGGTGGATGACCAAATTTAAAAAAAGAAGATTATTTTAATGATTTATCAAATCAATATATTGATTCTATTTTATCAATGAATGTAAAAGAACATATAAATTTAAATTATGATGGATCTATATCTAAAAAAATATTAACATCAATTGCAAGATTAAATACTACACAAATAAAAAAATCTAAAATATTGTCTGATATTAATGAAGTTCTTGATATAAAAACTCTAGATAAATATTTAAATGTATATGATAGTATATTCTTAATTTTTGATATTCATCATTGAGAGATAAACTTTAGATCAAAATATAAAATAATTTCATCTCCTAAAACATATTTATTTGATCCATCTATAGGATTAAATTTATTAGGTATAAATTCAAAAGAACAATTATTATCTGATTTAAATACTTATGGAATATATTTTGAAAATTTAGTAATAAAAGATTTAAAAGTTTTTTGTGAAAATAATAATGCTGAATTATATTTTTATAGAGATAATAAAGGAAATGAAATTGATGCAATAATTCATATACCTAATGGTAAATGAATTCCAATTGAAATAAAATTAGGTGTATCTTATGAAGATGCAGAATCAATATTTAAAAGAATGGATTACATATGTAGTATTGTAACTTCAAAACAAAGTAATATATCTAATAAACCATTATTTAAGTTAATTATCACATCAGCTGGATATAACTATAAAATAAATGGTGATTATGTTATAAATTTTGCTGATTTGGATTTGTTTTAATTCTTTAAATTAGAATAAAAAATTATTTTAGGCAGTTATATAAAATTGATAAAGTAGCAAATATCATATAAATTAGAAAATTAATAAAAGTTAAATTTAAATAGTAAAATAAGATTGTTGAAAAATCAGCTATTGGATTCTGCAGTATTCCGGCAACATTATAAAAAAAGAATAGAATACATCGTATGATAAAGTTGATGGCACTTTAAATAGCAAAAGCCATCTTTTTTATTGTTTATAGCATTTATTATTTATTTTTATATAGATTATTAAATAATAATCTACTTTTTAAAATAAAAAATAAAACATATTAAACTTATAATAAATACATAGTAAATAAAATTAATTTTGTTTACTATATGTTATAATAGTCTTGAAGAGGAAGTATGAAGGACTATATTTCAAAAAATATTCTATATAATGATAAGTTGTTAATAAACAATAAAGTATCAATAAATGATGTTCTTAAAAAATACAAAAATTTTTATAATAGAGATTATATTGAACTACCATTAAAAGCAAGTGAAAAAATAAATTTTCACATCAATAAAAAAATATTAGATCCACTAGTAAATAAGTTTTTTAATATTTCAAATGATGTTGATAATATTAGAAGATTAGAAGAAAAATTCAAAAGTTCAATATTACATGAAATTTACAATAATTTATTAATAGAAAGTTATTCATCATCTAGAAAATACATAGAAAATATCTTCAATAAAAAAGAAGTTGATGAAATTGATACAATGGCTGATAATGTTTTTAATGTAATGACTTATATTCATCAAAAAAGATCTATTAATAAAGATAACTTAAATTTAATATATAATATGCTAACTAACGATATTGACATGGGTAATAATAAATTAGATGGCAAATATTATAGAAAAGAAAGTGTTTCTATTGGTAAAAATTATGGTTTGGATTCAAATAAAATAGATGAATATATGGAGGATTTATTTAACTATATAAATTCAGATGATAATGAAGATTGTAAAGAAGAATTATTAATAAAAATAATTATTATTCATTATTATTTTGAATTTATACATCCTTTCTATGATTTTAATGGAAGAACTGGAAGAATATTAGTATTGTGGAAGGCAATTAATAGTAATTTTTATAATGAATTAGCTTTTTTTTCAACAGCAATAATGGGATTTAGAGATAGATATTTATCGTTGTTTAAAAAAACAATGGGTTCTAATTGTATTGATCTTACCTATTTTGTTGCAACTATAATAGATATATTAACATTACAAAAAATATTCTATAAGAATGTAGTTGATATAAATAAGATTGTAAATAGAAAATTTAATAAATCATTATCAGCAATTCAAAAAGACATTTTGATGTGAGATCAGTCATATAGAAAAACATATAATTGCGATGAAACATCATTAATAAAATTATCATTAATTTTAAATAATTACAAAGAATATACTAAACAATATATTTATAGAGAAATAAATCAATTAATAGAATATGAAATTTTAGAAAAATCTGAAAATCATAGAAATGGTTTATATAGAATTAATTATTCAAAATTTTTAAAAAATAAAATATTTTAAAATTGTATTTATATAATTATTAATATAAAGGAAAACAAAACATGTTAAATATAAAAAACTTATCAGTATCTGTTGAGGATAGAAAAATTTTAGAAGATATTAATATAGAAGTTGATGAAGGTGATATTGTAGCTATATTAGGTCCAAATGGACATGGTAAATCTACTATATTAAAATCTATATTTAATCATTATTCTATAAATAAAGATAATGGAGAAATCTACTTTAATAACATTAATATTAATAATTTAGAACCAAATGATATTTCTAAATTAGGAATATTTTTAACTCCTCAAATTTCTGAAGAAATACCTGGGGTTAATATGATAGATTTTTTAAAATTAATGATTAATTCACATAGAGAAAACCCTATATCAATAGTAGAATTATTTTCATTAACAGAAAAGTATATTAAAGAATTAGATTTAAATAGAGATATTTTAAAAAGACATATTAATCTAGGATTTTCTGGTGGTGAAAAGAAAAAAAGTGAAATCTTACAAATGTTATTAATTAATCCTAAATTATTATTATTAGATGAAATAGATTCTGGATTGGATGTAGATTCATTAGATTTAATATGTAAGAAAATATTAGATTGGTTTTCAGAAGAAAAAAAATCAATTGTTTTAGTAAGTCATAATGAAAAAATATTTACAAAACTAAAACCAAATAAAGTTATTGTTTTACTTGAAGGAAAAATAAGAGCTATAGGTGGATTTGAATTAATTGAAAAAGTTAATACAAATGGATATGGTTGGTTAAAAAATGAAAACATTTAATATATTAGTCAAGAAAAATAATACAAAATTTTTTTCAATTTTAGATATTAACAAAAATATAGATCAATATGAATTAAATGTTCATTTAGAAGAAAATGCAAAAATAATCATTAATATGTCTATATTAAGTGAATTAAAAAATAAAATTGTAAATGTGAATATGTATCATAATTTTTCTTCATCTATAAGTGAATGCTATTGTTATGGAATATCTAAAAAAGCAAACATCTCATTCAATTTAAATAGTTATGTAAAAGAAAAAACATTTGATAATAATTGTGTTCAAGAAATTCACGGATTATTATTATCAAATGATGCAAAGATTGCTGGTAATCCAAATTTAATCATTGATACAAATAAAATAAAAGCAAGTCATAAGCTATCAATAGGACATTTAAGAAAAGATTATTTATTCTACTTATTATCAAAAGGCATAAGTGAAGAAAATGCTAAAATTCTATTATCAAACTTGTTCTATTCAAGACATATAGATAATCAAAAAAATGAGTCAAATAAAGAATTAATTTATAAAAAAGTGGAGGATTTTTTTAACAATGAGTTATAAAAAAGATTTTCCTTGATTTAAAGATCATCAAGACTTTGTTTATCTTGATAGTGCAGCTACTTCATTAAAAACATATGATGTAGAAAACGCTATCAAAGATTACATTGAAAATTGATCATATAATCCACACAATAAAGATTCAATATATACATATAAATGTTCTGAAGTAATTCTAGAAACTAGAAAATTATTAGCGCAATGATTAAATACTATTCATTATGAAAATATTATTTTTACTCCAAGTGCAACATTTTCATTAAACATGATAGCAGACGGAATAAAACATTTATTGAATGAAGGTGATGAGATTATATTAAACACAATGGAACATGCTTCTAATTTATTACCTTGATATAGAATAGCTGAAGAAAAAAAGGCTAAAATAATATTTGCAGATGTTAAAAATAATTATTTAGATGAAAAAGATTTATTAAAAAAAATTTCTAAGAAAACCAAAATAGTTTCTTTTGCAAATGCTACTAATTTATTAGGTTCTATATTAAATGCTGAAGATTTATCAAACAAAATTAAAAAAATTAATAAAGATGCTATAGTTTGTATTGATGCAACTCAATATTTAACTATGCATAAAATGAATTTAGATAAATCTAAAATAGATTTTGTAGTTTGTTCAGCTCATAAAATGACAGGACCAACTGGTTTAGGAATGATATATTTTTCACAAAATATATCAAAAGATTTTAAACCTTATATATTAGGTGGTGGGATGAATAATACTATTACCAAATCAGAATATACATTATTAAATAATGTAGAAAAATATGAAGGCGGAACACCAAATGTATTAGGAATATTTGGTTGAAACGCTGCTTTAAAATATTTACTAAAAATTGATATTAATAAAGAATTTAAAAGATTAGTTAATTTAAAAAAATATTTAGATAAAGAATTGTCTAAAATAAAAGATGTAATTATTTTTAATAAAGATATAGATACATATATAACTGTATTTAAAATTAAAGGTATATTTGGACAAGATTATGCAAATTATTTAGGAAGAAATAAAATAATTGTAAGATCAGGATTATCTTGTGCAAAACTAATGGTAGATAATATACATGAAACTGATGTTGTAAGAGTATCAATGTATTTATATACTGAAAAAGAAGATATTGATAAGCTTTTAGAAGTTATTAGAAAATATAAAAAAGGAGATGAGTTAGATGGCATCATTTAATGATCAAGAATATTCAAGATTAATAATTATGGATAATTATGAACATCCCAATAAAAAAGTTGATACAAAACCAAATGGTTATCTTGAATTTAATAATAATTCAGAATCATGTATTGATAATATAAGTGTATATCTAAAAATAGAAAGTGA
Source organism: uncultured Mycoplasmataceae bacterium (assembly GCA_949290035.1). Lineage (GTDB taxonomy): Bacteria > Bacillota_I > Bacilli_A > Mycoplasmatales > Mycoplasmoidaceae > CAMREV01. The sequence goes on along the minus strand of CASEQO010000047.1, from coordinate 1,986 downwards.
TATAGTAGTAGATGCATTATTTTCAGGTATAGGGTGTGCAGTAAGTACAGCATCTACAAATATATTATGTAATTTAATATCTAATAAACCAATAAAAGATGTTAAATTAATTTTAGATAACTACATAAATATGATTCAAAGTAATGAATATGATGAAAACATAATTGATACACTAAAAGTATTTTCTAATGTTAATAAACAAGCAAATAGAATTAAATGTGCAACTATAGGAATAGATGCTACAAAAAAAATAATTGATGGTATTAAATAATGAATAATAAAGATTTTAAACTAGATGATTATAATTATGGATTTAATGATGGCGATAATGCTATTATTAAATTTCCTAAAGGATTAAATGAAGAAGTTATAAGAAAAATTTCTGAAATTAAAAATGAACCAGAATGAATGTTAAATATTAGATTAGAAGCATATAAGCAATTTTTAAAAATGCCTAATCCAAATTTTGGTCCAGATCTTTCTTTTATAGATTTTGATGATATTACTTATTATTCTACCTCATCGAAAAGAACTGAAGATGAATGGGAAAAAGTTCCAGAAAATATTAAAAAAACTTTTGAAAAAATAGGTATTCCAGAAGCAGAAGCTAAATTTTTAAATGGTGTTTCAACTCAATATGATTCAGAAGTTGTTTATAAAAAAATAGCTGATGAACTTGCTTTACAAGGTGTTATTTTTACAAATATTGAAACCGCTATTATTGAATATCCAGATTTAGTAAAAAAATATTTTGGGAAATTAGTACCATATTCAGATAATAAATATGCTGCACTTAATACAGCAGTATGATCTGGGGGGTCATTCATATATGTTCCAGAAAATGTTGTTCTTGAAAAACCTCTTCAAGCATATTTTAGAATAAATGGAATGAAAACAGGACAATTCGAAAGAACATTAATTATAGTTGAATCAAATTCATCACTACATTATGTTGAAGGATGTACAGCTCCAATATATAGTGAAAATAATTTACATGCAGCAGTTGTAGAAGTGTTTGTAAATAAAAATGCATCATGTAGATATACTACAATTCAAAACTGATCAAAGAATGTATTAAATTTAGTTACTAAAAGAGCAAAAGTTTTAGATAATGGAAATATGTCTTGAATAGATGGAAATATTGGTGCAGGATTAAATATGAAATATCCTGCATCAATATTAGCTGGATATGGAGCTAAAAGTGATAGCATATCTATAGCTATAGGAAGTTCAAATACTATTCAAGATGTTGGAGCAAAAATGATTCATCTTGCTCCAAATACAAGATCATCAATTATATCTAAATCAGTATCTTTAAATGGTGGTGATAGTAGATATAGAGGTAAAGTAGTTATTGCAAAAGAAGCAATAAATTCTATAAGTCATGTAGAATGTGATACATTAATACTTGATGATATATCAAGAAGTGATACTATACCTACAGAAATAGTTAATAATTCACAATCATCATTAGAACATGAAGCAAAAATATCTACAATAAGTGATTCACAATTATTTTACTTAATGAGTAAAGGTATAAGTAAAGAAGAAGCGGAATTTTTAATTATTTTAGGATTTATAGAACCATTTGTAAAAGAATTACCAATGGAATATGCAGTTGAACTAAATAGATTAATCAAATTAGATATGGAAGGTTCAATTGGATAAAAATAATATTTAAAACCATTTTTAATAAAATGGTTTTTTGTTTTTATAATGGCAATTTATATAGCTTGAATTTAAACAAGATTTTAGTATTAAATTTCAATAAGAAATAATAATTAATATTAACAAGAAATAATAAGAAATATTGATTAGAATGGACACACATTTGGCACCACTAACTTTATAATAACACATTAGGATAATTTCTAAAAGAAAATTATCCTAATTTTCAAGCAATGAAAGCAATTTGTATCAAATTGGTTTCAAAAATAAGTTATGAAATAAATTATTTTGTAATTGTAGATAATTCTTGAATTCTTT
>CASEQO010000046.1 GCA_949290035.1 uncultured Mycoplasmataceae bacterium | reverse complement strand
TAGATGTGAAATCTCTTTGATTTATAACTAATTTAATTGGAGATGATTCAATAACATTATTATTTTGAGTTACTTTTACTTTAATTTCAGAATTAATTCATTCTGGAGTTAATAAAATATTACTTATGTTTTTAGAAGTAGAAAACTCTTCTCAATTATTATTAACTTTTCTTAATCATGAAAATTTAGATCCAGGTGATATTTGAAAATTAGGATTATTATTTATTAATACATCTAATGATAAATTATCTCATAAATTATATGAAGTATTTTGCCCTATTATACTAACTTCAATTATATCTTCAATAGGTACATTACTTGCATACTTAAATATAGTGTAAGTTCCATCACCGTTATCTACATATCCTGCAGGAGTTCAAGGTAATCCCTTCCCTGGTGGATATCCTAAATTTTTATTATATGTAATAGATCTTGCATTAGGAAAATGTTTAAGATAATTAGAACTACTATTAATATTTTTACTTATAATAACATCTCCTCTTATTTTTTCAAATGTAGAAAAGTAGCTATATGTAAATTCTTGACAAAATCCTACAGAATCAGGTAAAACAAACCCATCATCTTGATTGCTATTTAAATCTCTATAAGTGATTTGTTCTACTACTCCATATTTAGCTAGTCCATAAAAAGCAAATTGGTATATTTCTTGAAGATTATTAGGTAATTTAACTTTTCTTATATTTGTGTATAAAGAAGAAGGTGAAAATGCAGTTGCCTCTATTATTTTTACTCATATCTTTTTTTCATTATATGTTATGTAATCAGGTATTATTGCGACTTCAGTATTTTGTTTTCATAAATTAAGTTTGCACCCTCCATTTTCTTTATCATCATATATAACATAATCATTACCTTCATATGTTACTTTTATATCAGATCTTACATTTATACAATTTTTAGGTAAAACTATCTTCTCTTTTGAATCAATAGTACTTTTATAAGTAACATGTTTTATATAAGGGTTTTTACCCAAAAAGTTTTCAGAAAATTCTTTAGTATTTTCTGAAATTATAATTGTATCTATTGTTGATGGAAAGTTTGAATTATTATCAAAAATATTATCTGCGTATAATGTTACTGGATATTGAATATTATTGTATGTAATAACATCAGGAATCTCTAAAATATTATTTTGTGTAGGATAAGTTGTAGAAATTAATTTAGCTTCATTATTAATTATTTCATAAGTGAATCCATCTCCTGAATATGTATCATTTCTAGATCTATCTTTAGTTACTTTACTTATGAAATAGTTACTATCATTTATAGTTGAGTTATTTTCTTTAATATCATTACCTTTATTTATAGAATTATTATTTAAAGATAATAATACACCCCCCCCCGCAACTATTGATGTTAAAGATAATGTTATTAATGTTTTTTTAAATTTCATATACAACCTGTAAATAAAATATGTGTTTATATTAAAACAAAAAATTAATTATTTTTATTAAAAAATAATTTAGTTGAAATTAAATACAGATATCTAGATAAAACATACATTATAACTATTGAAGCAATTGCTAATTCAATATATGCAATTATTCTTATTGATCAAAACAAATCATTTAAATATAAATTATTATTTATTTTAGATTGCAAATATGAACTACTTTTATACATTCCTGTAGCACCTATTGCTAGTGGGAATGTTAATGAAGCAAAAGCTGGATTAAATTTTATAGAAAAAATTCTTACTAATAAAACATAAACAACTAAAGTAGTTAATAATCCTAAAAACGTTAACATAATAACAATTACATTTATAAATGATGCATCATAATACTTAGCATTTACATCTGTGAATACTGATATAAATCCTACTAATGATAAGTTTGCTGGAGCACCATATATTGCAATAGATGGTAATGTATTTTTATCTTCTGCTCTATGAAATATTAATTTATAAGACACTATTGGTAATATAACTACATAAAAAGCAAACCCAAAATATCAAACTGCTTGAAAGATTTCATTTGGAATAAAATCTATAGAACAATGAAAAGATCCTGCAACTGTACAAGCAACTATTATTCCTACAGGAGGTACAAATCATGAAGCATATAAGCTATCACTTTTAATTTTATGTTTTAAAACAATATTATAGAAAAACAAACTAAATACACATACATGAGCTATAATAGCTATATATCATAATATAGATCCAATTCCTGTTAAAACATCATTTGTTATTTTACTTCCACCACTTTTATAAACAATATCTCCTATACCTGCAATAAATCCAGAAATTAACATTCCACACATACACATAGTTGGTAAAAAAGATGATAACAATGGATGTTTTAATTCATTTTTAAAAGTATTTTTATGAGCTAAATTTCTTAATAAAATTAATATCAAAAATATTATTGTAAATGTTGTAAAAATGTATTGTGGTATTGAAGCATATTTTATATCTACTCCATTATCTTTTATTAATGCTTGATATAAATTTCCTAATCCTGCTACACCTACACCTAATCCTGTTGCGCCTATTGGAATATGTTTAAAGTGCTTAAAAAATCTTGATTCTGATAAATTCATTTTATTTCCTTATTATTCAAAAATAAATCAAAGTAAAAATAAGATTTTAGAAATCTCATTTTTAAAATATTAATTTCTAATTATTTCCTGGTACTTTTGGGAATTCTATATTTTTAAATTTTGATAAAAGAAAAGATGTTACTTTATTTTCTTTTATCATCATTCTAGTTTCTTCTTTAGCTTGTTCATTAGAAAGAACATCAACTGCTTGACCTGTTTCTTTTTTATAGTTTTCTAATGTAGTGTTAAGCTCTTCATCTGAAACTTCAATATTATTTTCTTTAGCTATTAATTCATATATTAAAGTTTTAATTATTATTCTTGATGCTATTGTTCTTGCATTTGTATCAATAACTTTTTCATCAATTTTAGCATTTGGGTTATTTCTTTTTTCCGAATTAATAATATCAACTTTCACTCTTTCTTGAATTTCTTTTAATTCAGATTCAGAAATTTTATATGTATATTGTTTTGATAAATAATCCATTATTACATTATGAGCAAGTTCTCTTGAAATCATTGAATTAACTCTTTGCTCAATTTCTTTTTTAGTCATTGTATCAGGAAGAATATTCATTAATTGCATAGTTCTTATTCTAATGTGTTCAGGGTTAATTTGATCTTGAGTTACTTTTAGTTTTACTTCAAAATCAATATCATTCTTTTTTTCTATTTGAGATTTCATATTAAATCCTTTCAACATATTAATTTTAGCAACATAAATCAGAAAAGCAAAAGATATGTTATATATATATTATTTTTTCAATTTTTAAATTTTCATTTTTAATTATGAAAATGTTTTTTATTTTTAACAGCGGAATTATTGAAATACTAATTACAAAAATGTTTATTAAGGAATTTAATCCTACTATAGGTAAATTAAAATATAGTGAGAATATTCAATCATCATTTGTTCATCAAATTGCTCCAGATAAAATATGAATAAATATTCTAATCACAAAACAAAATATTAACAATGAGATTAATACTAATAAACTTAATTTTTTTTTATTTATATCTAATTTAATAAAACATATTGGAATAAAGATATAAATAGATAAAAAATATTCTACAAAAAGTTGTATTCCATTGTATATGAAAGGTGGAGATATAAAAATTCATAGCAAAGGTGACAATATTAATAACAATAATTTAGATTTTAAACTTCTTAATAAAAGTATCCCTAACAATAAAAAAGCTATTTCTAATTCTAGAGGATAATTGTTAATTATTTTAATAAACGATGAAATAAATTTAAATAATATAGATAATGATAAAAATATAGAAATCAATGATATTTCATAAATTATGTTTTTTTTATTTTTCATTAATTATCCTAATAAAATGTTAAAAATTAACAATTTATTCTTACTAAAATGTTAAAAATTAACAAAAAAAATGTACTAAAATGTTAATTTATTTCATTTTATTAATACTATTTTGTTAATATTTAACTTTTTAGTATTAATAATGCTATAATCTAAATACATTTGTATTATAATTATAAGGTAATAACATTGAAAAGATTAATTAATGATAAATTATATGAGTGATCCAAAAGTGACAATAATGCCCCATTATTTGTTGTTGGAGCAAGACAAATAGGAAAAACATATTCTGTTATGCATTTAGCTGAAAACTATTATAAAGATAAATATATTTATATTAACTTTCTAGATAAAGATGAATATTATAAGCTTTTAAAAGATAAAACAAATCCAAACGATATTATACAAACAATAAGATTAATATCTAGAAAAAATATTGATGAAAGTTGATTAATAATATTTGATGAGATACAAGAAGTAGAAGATCTAAAAACATCTCTTAAATTATTTGTTGAATATAATTTAAAATATAAAATAATTTGTTTAGGTAGCTATCTAGGAAATATGCTTAATGATAAGTCATCATTTCCTGTAGGAAAAATAAATAGAATAGAATTATTCCCTATGAACTTTCATGAATTTTTATATGCAACTAAATATGATCATTTAATAGAGAATATAAAAGAATCAATAGCTACTAATAAACCTATTGATGGACCTATTCATGAAAAATTAAACTCACTACTATATGATTTCATGATAATAGGTGGAATGCCAAGAGTTTTATATAATTATATAAATAATAATAATTTACTTGAAACTATGGAAAATAAAAGATCATTAATAAATGACTATAAAACTGATATAACTAAATATATATCATCAAATAATGATAAATTAAAATGCCAAACATTATATGATAATATTCCAGTATTTTTATCTAAAGAAAATAATAAATTTAAATTATCTTCAATGGATAAAACAGCTAGATATCTAAATTACTCAAATGCTATTGAAAGCTTATTAGCTACAAAGATAATTTATAAAATAAATAATGTTAAAACTATATCTCCACCTTTGAAAATGAAAGTTAATGAATCAGAATTTAAAATATATTATAATGATTGTGGTTTCTTATCTGCTAATTTTAATATCAATCAAGATATATTAATTAATTCTGAAGAATATAAAGATATAAGAGGTTCTATAGCTGAAAATTATATCTTATCTGAATTAGTACAAAAAATAGGTGTATCAAACATTAATTATTATTCATTTAGAGATAGCAGTAACAACATGTACGAAATAGACTTTTGCATAGAAAACAACAAAGGGCAAAGTATTCCAATTGAAATAAAATTTGGTGATGATAACTTCAAAACTAAAAGTCTAAATAAACTTTTACTAAATAATGAATCTATAAAAGTTAGTATAGTATTTTCATCAAAAAATTTTCATTATGATAGCGATAGAAAAATATATTACATCCCAATGTATGCAGTAGGGTTTTTAAACTTTATTGATAATAGAATAATATTAGAATAATAAAAATAGATGATTTTAATCATCTATTTTCTATTACTACTTGTTGTTGATGTAGATTTTTTTACAGTTTTTTTAGTAGTTGTAGTTGTTGTTCTTTCAGAATGAGGTATTGGTCTTGTTGTAGATGTAGTTGTTGTTTTAGTTGCTACACTTCTTTGCACTGGAGCTGGATTATTTTGTTGTGAATAATTTGCAAAGAAATTAGATTCATCATTTGAAGGTAAATTTGTATTTAATGATGAATTTTCCAATGCACTATTTTTTTCTAATGTTGTAGTTGATGTTTTATTTTTTTCTATTTTTTTTCTTTTTGATTTATAAGCGCATGCAAATATTATTATTAAAATAATTAAAAGTAGTATTGCAGATCCAATACCAATTGTTAAATACATTCCAAATCAATTATTATCTTTAAAAGCTTCTTCAATAGAAGTGTATTGGTATAATGAAACAACTAAATCATTTGTTGATGTATTATCAAAAACATTAAAATAAAAAAGTAAAGATATCAAAATAGTTGATATAAATACAAATACACCTAATAAAGATAATATTAATAATTTATTCTTAAATTTCATAGTATTCCCTTATTTAAAATTGTATCATTTTTTTTCTTTTATTGAAATTATCTCAAATTTGTAAGGAGGGGCATAATTATTATTTTTATCTTCATAATATGGAGTTTCAAGAATTTTAGGAATATCTTTTATAGTGTCATAATAGCATCATTTTATAATTGAATCAAAACCTATTTTTCCATACCCTATATTTTCATGTCTATCTTTTTTAGCTCCTAATTCATTTTTAGAATCGTTTAAGTGTATCGCATATAAATAATTTAATCCAATAATTTTATCAAAATCTTTTAATACTTTTTCAGGATTAGAAATATCTATTCCTGATTCTCATATATGACATGTGTCTAAACAAACTCCAATTCTACTTTTATCATTAACACCATCAATAATTTGCTTTAATTCATGAAAATTAGATCCTATCTCACTACCTTTTCCAGCCATTGTTTCAAGACATATAATTACATTATTTTTAATTTTTGAAAAAACATAATTTATTCCATCAATAATTTTTTTTATACCTTCTTCTAAAGATAAATCAAGTCTAGAACCTGGATGTAATACTAAATATTTAAAACCTAATTGCTCTACTCTTTTTAATTCTTGAATTAAAAATGATTTAGCTAAGTTATATGTATCATTTTTTGGAGATGCTAAATTGATAATATATGGAGCATGAACTATAACATTTTTTGGATCAATATTATTTTTCTCCATTAGTTCAAAAGCTTTTTTTACATTATCTTTATCAATTTCTTTTCTCAATGTATTTTGAGGTGGTCCTGTATAAATCATAAAACAATTTGAACCATATGATAATGATTCATTCACACTATCAATTAAATAATTTTTTGCTTTATATGAAACATGAGATCCAATTAATAGCTTATCCATTTATTTCTTCTCCAAAATTAGTTACAACTCATTGGATATCATCATCTTCATCACATGATTGTATAAATTTTTCTAATTTTTGTACTTGTTCAGAATTTAAATCTACATATGAATTAGGTATAAATTTAATTCCTGAATCAATGATTTTTAAATTCATATCTTTTATTTTATCTCTTGAAACATAAAAATCATTTTCGTTACATATTATTTGAAAACAATTTTCCAATTCAATTAAATCCTCAATATTACATTCGATAATTTTATTTAAAATATCATCTTCAGTAAAATTTTCTTTTTCTACTAATATTTCGCCTTTGTAATCAAATAACATTTTTACACTATTCGGTTTTGATATTTCTCCAGGCAATTTATTTAAATACCCTCTTAATGAACTTAGTACTCTATTATTATTATCTGATAATGCTTTTATAATAATAGCTAATCCATTAGGTCCATAACATTCATATTCAATATCAATTAATTGATCTGTATCTTTATTTGGACCATTTATATTTCTTTCAATACTTTCTCTAGATAAATTATTTTCTAACGCTTTATCTATAGCAGCTTTTAATCTAGGATTAGTTTCAGGGTTAGGTCCTCCCACTTTTGCTGCAGCTTTTATTTCTTTTGCTAGCTTCATTCATAATTTAGCTTGTTGTTGTTGTTTTTTATTTATCCCTGATGCTATTAAATGTTTTCTTGGCATATTTTATCCTTTATCGTATTTTCTTTTATATGTTTTTATTTCTTGTTCTAATAAAAGAACAACTTTTCTATATTCTTCTTTTTTATATAGTGATTCACATTCATTTATTTTATCCAAAAATTTTTCATCACAAATATATTTGTATGAATATTTTAAAATATTTTCAGATGCCTTTTTATAGAAGAAATCTTTTACATATTTTAAATGAATTGTAATGATTCAAGATTTAATTTCTATTAAACTATTTTGAATTTCATTTGTTTTGTTATTTATGAAATTACTATATAATTTTGCTTCAATATCATTTAAAATAGAAATTCTAAATATAAATTCATCTTTACTTTCATCTTTATTAACTGACAAAATAGAATGATATAGTAATGCAATAGTTTTCTTACACATAGATATTTCTTTAATTAATTTAGAAAAATTAGAATGATAATATTTAGTATCAAAAATAATTGACTCAAATAAATTAGATAAATTTAATATTGCTAAATTAAATTCGTTACATATTTCTTCTTTCTGATTAGATGTTAAGTATTCTGAATTAATCGAACTAAATAATTTAATATATTTTTTAAATGATAAAAATATTTTTTGAATTTTTTCTATATCTTTATTTATGTTTATATCTGATAAATTATTAAAACAATTTTGAATATCTAAAAGTATTTGTAAATATGTTTTAAAATTTATATTTATGTATTTTAAAATTGGTTTTATCTTATCATTTATATAAAAATCATGTTTAATAGAATATTGAATTTTTTCTTTTATAAGTTCTATATTGTTATAGGCTTCTATTATTATTTTTTTTATTCTAGATAGTTTAACTGAACTTAAATCAGATTTCATCTCTTGATGTAATTTATTTAATTCAAATATTTTTCTTTCTATAAATGTTGAATCTATTGAACTTAGTTTTATATTACCTGAATATATAGTCGTAGTTATTTCTTTTATGTTGAAATTAATACTTTTCTCTATTTCATTATAAACATATAATTCAGATAAGATTCTACATATTAAATTTATATTATTAAAAACTTCATCAAAATATAAAGCCATATCTCTTGGATCATTTAGATCTTTATATTTGCTTGCAATGTATTCCATATTTGATTTTATATTTTCAAATATTGAAAATATTTCATATGATGAATATTTATCAACTAAATATTTCTCATAAAATTTTCTTAAGCTATTTATATATCCAATTAATTTTATGATTATTTTAATTTTTAAAACATTGTTTTCTATAAACACTTCAGTATTTATTAAATAATTTTTAAAATTTTTTTCTAATTGATCGATTTTATTTTTTAATTCCTTTATTTCTTTCTGACATTTAAATATTTCAAATTTTTTATTTATTTTATATATTGTTTCACATTCACCTTTTAAAAATCTTAATTTCTCTATAAATAATTCTTTAAACTCTGATAATATTTCAGAAGGAACATTATATTTTTCATCATCATTTATAATTGAATAAAATTTTTCAGAGTATATATCAAAGTCAAAAGACATTAATTCATTAATTTTTAATTGAATTTTTTCTAATTTATTATTATTTTTCTTTATAAAAGAGACAACAAAAAAGATATAAGATATGCTTAAAAATAATAAAACAAACATGATTATTGAAACAATATTTAATGTAGTCATTTAATTTCCTAATTAATAAAGCATATATATTATTATATTAATATTTAATTTTGTTTAATATAATTTATTATGTTGATTATGTTAAATATTGTATTATTTGAACCAGAAATACCTGCAAACACAGGGAATATTGCAAGAACATGTGTAGCATTTAATTGCAAGTTACATTTAATTAGACCATATGGTTTTACATTAAATGATAAAACGCTTAAAAGAGCTGGTATTGATTATTGAAAAGATTTAAAATATTTCGAATATGATTGTTTTGATGATTTTTTAAATAAAAATAAAAATTTTGAAAATAATTTTTATATCATTACAAGACATGGAAAAAATAATCCTGATACTATAAAAATAAATAATGATTTAAATAAAAGTGAAACTTTCTTTATATTTGGTAAAGAGTCATCAGGGTTACCTGAAACTATAATGAATAAATATTTATCGAATTCAATTAGAATACCTTCAATAAATGTTAGAAGTATGAATCTATCAAATTGTGTTGCAATAATAGCATATCATTATTCAATATTAAATGATTTTGATTCACTTGATAGAAAAGAAACAATCAAAAAAATATATGAGGATTAATATGATAAAAAAAATGAAACCAACTATGAAATGAATAAAATATGACGATAATCCTGTTTTAAAAAAGGAATGTGAAAAAGTTATATTTCCATTAAATAATGAAGACTGAGAAGCTATATCAAAAATGGTAAATTATATAGATGCATGTTATGAAAATAAAGATGCATTATATTTTATTAGACCTGGTATAGGTATAACAGCAAATCAAATAGGATATTCTAAGAAAATCATTTATATTCATTTTGATGATGATAATGGATTAGAACATAAATATTTAATAGCTAACCCTGAAATTATTAAAGAATCAGCTAATATAGCATATATTAAAAATGGTGAGGGTTGTCTAAGTGTGAAAAATGATATAAAAGGATATGTACCTAGAAAATCAAAACTTATAGTTAAAGCAATAAATATATTTAATGAACAAGAAATTATAATAAATGCTGATGGACTTCTAGCAATTTGTTTGCAACATGAAATAGATCATTCTAATGGGCTTTTGTACCATGATAAAATAAATAAAATAAATCCATTTTTTAAAAAAGATGATTGAAACGAAGTTTAATCAAGAGGTAGACATGGATAAATATGAAAAAATAATAAAAGAAATTTGAAATTATGAAAGAGAAAAAATTAGAGATGAAATTTTAGAAACAAAATCTATTCCAGAAAATGTTAAGTTAAAAATTAAAAAATTTATTGAAAGAACATATTTAGATGAAAAATATGAAGAAATAATAGAAAAAGAACTATTAAAAGGAAATGATGTAATAATAACATTATTAATGAAGGATCCTAAAAGACAAAATGTTTATGAAAACTTATTATTAGAACATTTAAAGAAAAAACATATAGATATAGTTAAATTACCAGCTAATGGAAAAAACGCTTTATATCCTATAAACGATAAAATTTCAAATCAAAGTGATATTCAAGAAAAAATAAAAAAATTAAAATCCCTTGATTTCAAAATAAACCTTAAAAAACGGTAATATAATTTATTTGGTTCATAAATACACAAATGAAAGATGGCGGAGCACAAGATAATCAATTTAATGATGTGATAATCCAATTAAAAAATTTAGGTCCCAAAACAATAAATAATGTATGATTTTGTTTAGATGGAAAATATTATAATAAAAGAAGAATTGACATACTAAAAAATATAAATAAAAATATTAAAATAGTTAATATTGAAAATATAGAAAGAGAAATAAAAAAAATTATAAAGTAGAATTTATAATTTTTTTTATTGTATGAAAATCAATTCTCTTTCTAAAATGTCCGTTTTGAGAAACCCCTTTAAAAGATGATCATAAATAGTCACACTTATTATCTCTTAATTCTTTAATTTTATCATTTAGAACTTGTATTGATTGTTTTGTAATTTCTATACCCTCTACATTTAATTTAACTTTATGTCTATCTGTATTCTTAATTTTTAAATCATCAATTCAATTTTTATCTAAAAATCTGATATTATCTTTATTTTTTGTGTTATCCCCTGTATTAACACAAATATTTCCATTTGGTTTGTTGAAAAAAACTTTATATTTATTTTTTGGTGTCAATAGCTCCCTTTCTTTTAAAATTAGATTCTCATAATTATCAACATATTTATTATTTTCATATATATCAAAATTAAATTTTTCATCTTCTTTTTCATTATCAAAAAAAAGCTAATGCAACTGGATGTTCTGTATCAGAAAAATTTTCTCTATTAGGAAGTAATTGAAATATAGCTAACTTTTTTAAAAACCATTGATCCTTTTTTCTATTACTATTTATTAATGTAGTTGGAATAATTGCAATTGTAAATCTTACGTTTTTAATATATTTATCTATTGAAAGTTTATATAAATCGTCATATTCATCAAAGTCTATATCTATTCTCATTCTCTTAGCAGAGTGCTTTGATAAATATGGTGGATTAGTTATAACTAAATTATAATTAGAATAATTCCAATTTTTTATACTATCATTGTATTCAACATCGATTGATTTTGGATCAATATCATATGATGAATATTTTATATAAGGATTAATTTTTTTTATAAATTGAATTAAATTATTTTTCCCAGAAAATGGTCTAGAATTTTTTCTCTTCATAAATTATTTTTATTCATGAAGTCTAAAAAAACTTGATTATTATTAAAAATATCTCTTTCTGTATAAAATTGACCTTTTTCTATCTTAAACATATTTACCTCATTTTCGTATTTTTTAGTATAACATATTTAACATAACATTTTTATTAAAATTTGAAACATTTTTAAAAAATTATACCTATTTTAATAGATATAATTATTTAGTTAAAATTAGCAACAAAAAAAGAGCAATATATAAATTGCTCTTTTTAAAAATTATTGAAATATTCTTTTATATCAAGGGATTTTCTTTTTTTCTTCAAATTCTTTTGGTTCATCAACTTGTTTATTATTTAAATCATTTTGAATATCTAATCCATTATATTCATCATTAGAAGAATTATTAAATTCTTCTAATATGCTACTCATTGAATCTTTTGATGATTCATCAATATTTAATTCTTTTTCATCATCATTAAAATTATAGTTCATGTCAAAATCGTTTGACTCTATTCTATTTAATGAAGAATTTCTAATTTGACCTAAATCAAATTTACCAGCTATTAGAATATTAATTTCTGCATTTTCATATTTATCATTGAATGATATGCCTTGAACAATATTTAAATCATTTGATCTAACAATTTCTTTCATTGCTGTTCTACTATGTTCTAATAAATTACTTGGTACATTTTCATTCATTTTAATATCAAAGATTGCACTTCTAGAATCATTAATATCTATGTCAGTGTATCCTCTTTCGTATTTTTCTTTTATACATTCTTTAATAGCATCTTTTGTATAATCAGCAACATCTACTTTTAAGTATAAGAAACCATTTTGATCTTTGAAAAAGTTTTTAATATCAGAAAAGTCAATATTAACATCTGATGCTTTTGTAATAACATTTATAATTTCATCGATTATTGTTCTAATATATTCATTTGCATCTTGATATGCTTTTTTAATAGAGATTCTTTCTCTATCCATACCTATAATTTTATCATTACTAATAGCAGTATATCCATCAGAAATAAGAGATAATTTTTCTAATCCATTAATTGCATTAGTGTATGTTTTATTTCCTTCTGCAGCAATAGAAGGTAAGTTGAATATACCTATAGTTAATATACCTAATTCTTTAGCTATTTCAGCAATTACTGGTGTAGCCCCTGTACCAGTACCTTTACCTAAACCAGCAACTAACATTAATACATCAGTACCTTCTAACATTTCCTTAATTCTTTCTGAATCACTAGTTGCAGCTTTTTTACCCATTTCAGGATCACCACCAGATCCGTTACCATTTAATTCATCTTGTCCAATTAAATATAATGAATTATTTAATTCTGGCATATTTTTTAAAGCTACATAATCAGTATTTAATGCACAAATTTCAACAAAATCTGGTCATGTTCTTGAATTATAAACATATCTAATAATGTTATTACCAGCACCACCAATACCTAAAATTTTTACATTAAATTTTTTATGAAATGTTTTGTTATCCTTCATAGTTTGAACAATCGCATCATCTGGAACATCAAAAACTTTTCCAACATTTCTAGTAATAGTTATTTTCTTTTGACTATTATCTTCAACTCTTGATGGTTCATCATTAATATAATGTACATTTTCATCTAAAGATAATTGCTTAGGTTCGTAATTATTATTTTCATTTTCGTAGTCAGATAATGATCTAGAATTATATGAACTGATAACTGGTTCTGGATCTTTTTCTTCTATTATTGGTTTTCTAGGTTCTAAATTATTAGATCTTTTTGATTCATAGTTTTCATCTAAACCGTCTAATTCATCAGAACTATTTAAAACTTTATTTATATCATTTTTACCACTCATGATATTTCTCCATTTACTAATTTTCAATATTCTAATTATATTATAAAAAATAGTTGTTTATTAGGTAATATATCAATATATTTTTTAAAATTTTTTGATAAATTAATATCACTTTCCTTCATCTACACCTTGTCTTTCTTTATCATAAGTTTCATTTTTAAAAAAGAGAAATTTATCAAATCATGCTGTAGTAAGTGGAATAAACAATCCTATTAATAGTATTGGGATAATGATATATCATAATTCTATATCGTAATTTATACTAAATAACTCATAACACACAGTTAATATAATAATAGATATAAAATAAAATATAGCTAGGTATGTCGTAGCAAAAATTGATGACTTAAATCATTTTTCCCAATTTGATCAAAGTATTGGATTTACCATAATTAATAAATCCTCATCAAAAGATCCTCTAAAATTGGCATAGTAATTTTTACTGCCATTGATATTGCAGAAACATAGGACTTAACAACATTTAAATTTACTTTGATAACTTTTTTTGTTTTTAAAAATTTAAATAAATAACTATCTCTTCATTCAGAAAGATATTTTAATGATTCATCTTTTGCTATTTTATTTAAAAAATCTTTTATTTTTTCAGATGCTTGATCTTCTGCAATATCTCATAATAATGATTTTAAGTCTTTTACTAAGTAAAATTCTGCTCATGCATTACCAATCTCTAATGCTGAAAATGCTATATCTGCAATTATAGCTGCAACACTTATTCCACATGTAAAAAAAGCTAATACACCTGATGCAATTGTAAGTGTTGGTAATATTGCTGAATATGCAATTGCGAACCCTTTTCTAATGCTAATATCTTGTTCTGTAATCTGTCTAGCTTCTGATATTGTTGGATTATTTGTAAAATTATTATCTACATGAGGAGGTTTTACAGATGGTCCGCTTCCTCCACCTCCTCTAGTATTTAATTCTTTTTCAGCCTCAACTTGAGCATCATTATATAATTTATCAAAATTGATTCCATTAATTGCTAACATGTCACTAATCTCTTGATTTGATAATGTTTTAGTTTTAGCTTTTTCAACTGATATTGAATAAGTTTGATCTATAATATCTTGTACTTTTACTTCTTTATCTTTTTCTAGAACTAATTCAGGAATAAAGTATTTAGAAAAATTAATTAATTCATCGTTGATAACTATTTTTGTTTCTAGAACTTCTTGACCAAAAATACTACACATATTATTTTTATTTTCACTTATTAATATATCTAATTTTTCTTTATAAAATTTAGAATTCTTTATTTCTTCTGAAACTATAGTATCATTCATTTCAGGGATATTATGTTCATAAATTCCTAGTGGATTATTTTCATCTAGCACTTTAGGTATTAATAAATTACCATTATCATCAAATCTAATTTCTCCAGGTTTATAATAGTAAGTATTATCTTGAACTTGTTTTGATGTAGAAGGTATTAATGCACCACATAAAACACTAGTAGCAATAATCATAACTAATGTACTTGATACTATACTAATCTTAATTTTATTATTTTTAATTTTTTTAAAAAAATCTCTCATATTTCTCCCAATCACACGACGAATTAATATTTATATCATCTAATTATAAAATTATTTTCTAATATTTTTATGATTTGTCAAAAAAGTTATTTTTAAAATGAAGAATTATTCTTTAACATCCTTAATCAATCTAAGATTTCTTCTTTCTAAAATTATACATAATATAAAAATTATTAATAATATAGAAATACCTAATGATATTGATCCAACTACCAATATATTTGACTCTGCATATACACTAAAATCTATTTCTTTTAATTTACTTATTGTCTTTGATATTGAATATGAATATTCCATGTATAAACTATCACTTGGTTCATCTTGATATTCTATATTTTTTATATATGTTAAGAATATTTCTTTTTTATTTTTATCTTTTTTAAAAATTTTTACAGCTTTATTAAAACTTGATAGATTGATGGAACTAGGAAAATATTCCTTTAAACAATCATCATAAAATTTATAAAAATAATTTGAATAATTTGTTGTATTTTTTATATATTTATAAGAATTATCAAAAATACCATTTGATTTTTCTATCTCACTTTTTTGATTATTTCTAGATGTTCCTACAACTAATCCCCAAATTGAAAAAGCTATTATACCTAATGTACAAATAGACAAAGGTATAACCATTATAAAAGCCAATCTATAATATCTTTTTCTTTTAATTTTTTTAAATAACATTAATATCACCTATCATTATCTTCTTCTTGCTCTCATGGTTCAAAATATCAATCAGGATATTTACAGATGACATGAATTAACGGCATCATTGGAATCATTAAACATACCCCTTGTATAATTATTAATCAGAGCAAAATTTGATCAGTTAATAACAAATATTATAGCATATAGTTGAAATAATAATATAAATTAAAAAAATTAATGAAAAAAAGGTTGTGATAAATATGAATCCTCTAAATTCTTTAATTCATCTTTCTTTATTGTGAGTCGATCTCATCATAATATTAATCCTAATATATTCTCATAATAAGATCTTCTAAGATAGGCATTGCAATTTGAACAGCCATAGCTAAAAATGAAACACTTTTACTAATTACCTTTAAATTTATCTTTAAAGTTTTTGTTGTCTTCAAAAATTTAAATAAAAAATTATCCTTCAACCCTGCCAGATTTTTCAAAGAATCATCTTGAGCTATTTTGTCAAAAAATTTGTTTAATTTGTAATTTATATAATTACTAGGAATTTTTTTTAATATTTTTTCAACATCACAAGCCAAATAATATTCTTCTCGTGCATTAGCTATTTCCATACCACAAAAAGCTATATCTAACGCTACTGCAGCAACACTTATTCCACACGTGAAAAATGCTAATACTCCTGATGCAATTGTTAATGTAGGTAAAACAGCAGAATAAGCTATTGCAAATCCATTTCTAATACTTAAATCTTGTTGTGATATCTCTATAGCTTGTAATATAGATGGATCTTTTGGATAATTAGTATTTATGTCAGGTGGAGATATTGGAGGCTTACTTCCTCCACCTCCTTTTGTATTAGATTCAATTTCTGCTTGAGTTTTTGCATCATTATATAATTTATCAAAATTGATTCCATTAATTGCTAGCATATCACTAATTTCTTGGTTAGATAATGTTTTAGTTTTAGCT
>CASEQO010000045.1 GCA_949290035.1 uncultured Mycoplasmataceae bacterium | reverse complement strand
ATGTAATTATATGTCCCAAGCATAAATAACATCAATCCATAAATTTGATACTCAAATTCACTATCTCCTTGGGTAGCACCTGGTTTTTTATTAGCATTATAATTTTGGTTTTTAATATATTGAATAACACTATACATATTAGCAAATCTAGATCATCCTCCAGAATCATTTTCTCCTGTTGGATTGAAAATATTTCTTCATCTTGTAGAATCTGATAACAATGAGAAATTAGCCATAGTTACTTGATTAGTAGCCCCATGTGAACCAGCTTGAAAATATGCATCATTTTGTTCAAAACTATGATTTATTTCATGCATATTTCCTCAATTATTTTTAATTGATCATTCTGAATTTGTTAAAAAAGATTCTTTAGCTCATGTTAATGGACAAGCTAAAGCAAGACCTACATTATATGCAGAACCTGCATTTCAAATATCATTATTAAATTTAAAATTAAATTTAACAACATTATTGTAAACATCTCTAGATGCAAAATATTCACTTAATAATAAGAAATCATTTCATTTAGATACAGCATTTTTGGGATACACAATATCATTTATATTTACATATGCAATTTCATTAATACCAGTATACATTAAATTAAGTGTACCGTAATTAAAATCAATAGACATTTCTGGGGCTGTTAATTCACCTTTTTTTACTCTTTGTACTTGATTATTTCAATCTGTTTGTGTCGTAATACCATGAACATATGTCAATTGTTCAACAGCTCCTTTTACATTAAATACATAATTTGAATATGATTTATAAATTTCATTATATGAATCTGATTTTAATTTACTATTGATTGAAACTGTGATATTACCTCCAAATGGAGTACCAAATTGATATGAATGATTAGAATCTAAATCACTTAAATTTATAATAAATTCAGTGTATACAAACGGATATCTATTTGATATTCTTCCCTTATTTTCTTTTGGACGATTATCTCAATAATTTTGATTAATAATAATTTTAAAATTGTTAATATTATTTTTGACCATTTTATTGTATGTTTCGTCACTAAAAGTCAATGTTACTATTTCTCCTGCAGGAGCATATAACCCTAGAGCTGTTGGACCAGTTACATTTGATGGTAAACTAAAAAATTTATCTACAGCTTTTTGATTTGCACTTAACTTTTGTTCATGCATTCCATCTGCAGCACGATGTTTTTTTAATGTACTTTTTGAAATTTCACTTCTTATTCAATTTGGATCAGAATATTTAACTTGTTGTCCATTAAAATCAACTCTTTCATTATAAACAAGATCAGACATATTAACAACACCACTAGGTGTATTCATATTTGTTTTAGGATCTATATCTTGATCTCAATCATTACCATCACTATTAAGTTCGTAATCAAAATCTCATGCAGGATATTTGAATCCATATTGTTCATATTGGTTAATTAATTCTGAGTCATAATATTTATTTTGAACATTTCTATTAACATTGCTATCTTTTATTTCAATTATTGTATTTCCTGTTGATGTAACAGTTTGTGTTTGATTTACTTTTAATATTGAAAAAGACATTTGTTTAGAACCATAATTAAATAAAACAGAATATTCAGTATTAGAAACTTGGTTAACTAAAACATTACTTAATTTTGAACTATCAAAATCATTAAGATCACTAAATATTTGATCTTTATTTTCTTCTATTCATTGTTTATTTATAGTTGATTTTATTTCTTCAGATGAAAAATTTGTCATTCCAAATTGACCTAATGTATATGCATTAGATTTTAATGATATTGAATCAAATGATTCTTCTATTTTTTCATCATTAGATGGTGATTTAATAACAAAAGGTAAAGTTGTTGCAACAACAACTGCACTTATTGCTAAGCCTATTGATACACCAATAATAAGATTTCTTTTTGTTTTTTTTCTCATAATTTATTAATAACCTATAAATATACTCTTATAGTACTTTAATATTTATGATTATTTTAACTTATATCTTATATTGTATATACTTATATTTTACATATCTTGTATAATAATTAATGCTTAAAAAATAGTAAGTTTTTTAACCTTTGATTGTTATTCTTCCTCCCATAATCATGTTTAAATCAGTAGTTCACATTATAGAAAAAACTAATGATGCTATTGGTCCTAATAAAAATAATCCTAACAAACCTCATGCAAGTTTTGAAACATGCATTATTTTAAGTTCCCAACTAAAACACATTACAATAGAAGCATTTATAATTGAAAATAATAAATATAATGATGCAAAGGTTATAAAAACTATTCCGAAAGATGAAATCATATTTATAAAATTTTGATTTGTTGTTTTTACTCAACTAAAACCTAAACAAAGCGATAAAAATATAGCAAATAAAATAAATATTCCTATTTGAGAAATAGACAAAAGTTTTATATTTTTTAACATTTTTAAATCAATATCAAAATTTGCTTTTTCTAGACTCATTTTTTATCCTCATATGATAAATACATATATTAATCATAATCAAAAAAAAAAAAACAAGTCTCAGACCGGGACAAAAAAATTAAAAATAAAATAAGAGGAAAATCAATTTTATTGCATGCTATGCAAATACATACATTTTTATCTAATTTAATTTTTATATTATTTATAT
>CASEQO010000044.1 GCA_949290035.1 uncultured Mycoplasmataceae bacterium | reverse complement strand
ATTAACTTTTAAATTTTCAACAAAATATATAAATGCTAATGGTTCATATCAGACATCATGACAAACCAAAAATTTCACGTTAAAGATTACTGGATTAACATCATCATCGTCATCTGAAGATGCATTACCATGATGAATATGAGTTGCTGTTGGTGGTGGAGCATTAGTATTAATTATAGCAATTGTATCTATTATTATTGCTAGTTCAAAAAGAAGATCAAGAAATAAATCAAGAATGTCAACTGTAATTCCTACTCCTCGTGATTCAACAGCTAATAGATTAGGACCACCTTCTTCTCAAAGAACTATTAGACAACTTCCAAGCTCAGGTCCAATGCCAAGAAATAATAATCAAAGACCTCAAAACGGAAGACAACAACCTCCTCCTAATAGAGTTTTAGCGCCAATGAAACCGCAATTTCCAGGAAGAAGTGTTAACAACCAAAGAATGGTTACACCAATAAATATAACAAATACTAAAACTTCATATGCGCCAAAATTAAAAAAATAATATTTTAAATTTAAACATTAAAATTAGACTAAAATCTATTTTAATGTTTTTTTATTTTGTCTTTGTATTTTACAAATTTATGAATAAAGTAATAATATTAAATAAACAATTTTCTAGTGATTGGTTAAATAATGAATTAAATATTGTACATGAAATAATTGATTTTTATTAACTAATATCAATGAGCATTATATATAATTTACCACATGGTAATTGTTAAAATTAAATTTGAGTCAATGGTAGAAATGGTTCATTAAGAACTAATAAAGAAAAATATTAAGCAAAATATTTGATTTTATGTGATAAATTCAAAAATATAACACTTGATATAAAATTTGTTATTGAATTAGATAAAAAAGTCTACAACCATCATTATTTTAGGAAACAAGATAAAGCATTATCAAATAATGACTATGCTAAAAAAATTGTTGATGATAATAAAATTTATTATTGGAATAAACCACTTTATGATTTTTTAATAAGAAAACCGATTTATGTAAATTATATTCTACATTTAAAGCAAAGAAAATTTACAAAAGCGTCTAGCTCTTTAAAAATAAAACTTGAAAATATAACTCTTTAATTATAAAGTGTTAAATTTTCAAACAAATTGCACTTATATTTAATATGAGAAATAATAAAATTTTATGCTAATACTTGATTTTAGTCAAAAAATGTATTTTAATAATAATGTGGATTATTTATATTAAGAAAATAATTTTTTTAAAAATGTATTTTTAATGATATAAATTGGGTGTATCTGCAGACTTAAATTTAAATTAGATGATCTACAATAAAATTTAATTTATATTCGACCAAATATGAATTAAGTTAAAAAAAGAGAATCTATGCTAGATTTATATGAAGCAATTAAAAATTAAATCAGAAAGAAGTTGTTGATTTATTATAAATTACATCCACATTTTACAGAAAAGTTATATAAGGGTTAATTATTACATGTATTTTGGAGATAGTGTAGTAATGGATTGATTGAGAGTCAATATTTGTATAACTAACAAAATAAAACTAAGAAAGCTAAAAGGTACGAGAACTCTTATGCTTTCTTAGTTTTTATTTTAAATTCTTTTTGCAGTGCTAAAGCAACACCGTCTTCATCATTAGTTTTATTTGTTATTTTATATGATAGTAGTTTAACAGATGTTACTGAATTTTTCATTGCAAATGCTTTTGATGATAATTTCATCATATCCATATCATTATCGCCATCACCAAAAACATATATCTCATTAAATGGAACACCATAGTAAGAAGATAAAAATTTTAATGCACTTCCCTTATTTGCATATCTTGAATTAACTTCAATTACAGTCTGTTTTAAATCATATATATTTCACGTTCTTACAACTAGTGTTTGTAATAAAGATTTAATCTTAAATGATATTTCATCAACGTATTTGCTATCAGCAACAATTAAGATAGAATTAATACCATTTTTTATTTTATTAAGATTATTACTTTTAATTTTATCCATTGAATTAGAATCTAAATGAAAATGCTTAGATATAGTTTCATCTAATTTAATACTTTTTGTTACATCAATTCCATAAGTGTTATTAAAATCTTCAACAATTATGTAATCAACATATTTTTTAATTGTTTTA
Source organism: uncultured Mycoplasmataceae bacterium (assembly GCA_949290035.1). Taxonomy (GTDB): domain Bacteria; phylum Bacillota_I; class Bacilli_A; order Mycoplasmatales; family Mycoplasmoidaceae; genus CAMREV01. The sequence continues at coordinate 11,287 of CASEQO010000044.1, read as the reverse complement.
TTTTCTAAAATTTTCTCTAATATATGTTTTTCAAAACATAGATTGATCGGCATAAAAGATTCATTATTTGGTTTTAACATACATGAACCATTTAACAATGACATAACTGTATTTAAACCAAGTTGGTTATAGAAATTAATGGCAGATCTATATGGTCTTCCTGTTGATATACAAAAGACATGTCCTTGTTTAATTATTTCTTTTATAGTATCAACAGTTGTTTTTGATAATTCAGATTTATTGTTTAATAATGTTCCATCCAAATCACTAATTATTAATTTTTTATTCATTATTCATTCCTATAGCTTCATAAACAGCTTTAATTGTTTCACTAGCAATTTTTTTACATTCATCTGCATTTTTTTTTAGTTGTTTCATTAGTTTTTCTTTTTCAACTTTATTATTCTTTAATTCATAAAAAACATCTTGAATTTTTTTAAGTTCACTAACCACAGTATCAGCTACTTCTCTTTTAAAATCACCATACTTTTTTCCTATAAAATGTTTTTCAGCATCAGTTATTGATATATTTTTTATAGAACTATAAATAGTTAACAAGTTTGAAACTCCAGGTTGATTTTCTTCATCATATTTAACATTATCTAATGAATCAGTTTTTGCACTCATTATTTTTTTTCTTATGTCACCTTCGCTATCTAATATAAATATAGTTCCTTTTTTATTTTCATTTGATTTTGACATTTTAATTTCAGGGTTTTGCAAATCTAGTATTTTAGATCCAACTTTATTAAAACTATGTTCAGGAATTTTAAATAATTCCTTTTTATATTTTTTATTCATTCTTTCAGCTAAATTTCTTGTTAATTCAATGTGTTGTTTTTGATCTTTACCAACATGAACAATATCTGGTTTATATAATAAAATATCTGCAGCCATTAAAATAGGATAAACAAGGATTCCAGTTGGAATTGTTAATGTTTTATTTTCTTGTGAAAATTTAGATGATTTATCTTTAAATTGTGTCATTCTTTGTAATTCTCCTAAATTAGAATGACATAATAGAACATAATTAAGTTGATTATGTTCTGGAACACATGATTGAAAAAATATTTTATTTTTTTCAAAATCAAGTCCCATACTTTTATATAGTAAGGCTGTATTAATTCTGTTTTCTCTTAATTCATCAGGATTGAAAGGAACAGTAATTGAATGCAAGTCTGCAATGAATAAATATAATTCATCTTTAATATCAATTAAAGGTTTAATTGCACCTAAATAATTTCCTAAAGTTAAGTTATTTGTTGATTGTATTCCAGTTAAGATTCTTTTCATAATTCCTCATAACATTTTCTATATAATTATTTATTTTCAATTATAATAATTTTAAAGTATTTTTATCTAAAATAATGAGGTTTTTATGTTTTTAATTTTTACGAAAGAAAATTGCTTATCTTCAATTAAAGCAATTTCATTTTTAAAAGAAGATGCCCAAATTTATAAAGAAGTTAATACAAATATTAGTTTTATTGATAAAGACCATTTAAGCTTACTTGAAAAAGCAACTAACAATAATTTACAAAAATTTATTAGAGAAAAATCTGAATACATTATAAACAATAACATTAATTGAAAAACATTAACAAATGAAGAAGCTAAAAATATTCTTTCTTCTCATTTAAAAGATGTTGCAAGTTTTCCGATAATAGTTCAATTATCTTTTGATGGAAGAGCAAGAAATTGCATGATTGGTTTTTCACAAAAAATTTTATCAAAATGAATTAACGATGAAAACATTAAAGATTCTTTTGTTGATGTTAACAAGGTATTTGGAACTGATGAATGTTGTTATCTTGATAAGAAAGAAAAAATGATATCTACATTTAAAAAAATTAATTCATCTGCTGATGAACTTAGATTATCATTGTCTAATCTATATGAATTAAAAAGAAAAAATAACTCTAATATGGGAGTTTATGAAAAAAAATATGATGAACTTGAACTATTAAAAGATGATACAGAAAGACTTCATGAAAAATATGAAAATGCAATGTCTAAAATTAATGAGAATAATAGAGAACCTGAATATATTAATTTTAATGATGAAGAAAAAAATATTGAAAGTAATGAATCAGTTAAATTAGAAGATGAATTAATAAATGATTTTGATAATGAAAATAATAGCGAAGTTTTAGAAAGTAATTTCATTGATGATGAAATTATAGAAACCACTGATATAAATGAAAATGAATTTTATGAAAAAAGTGATATAGATGAAAACGAGTTTGATAAAAAAATAGTAGAGCAATATGAACAAAAAAACAACGATGATTTAATTGAAGTTGTTCAAGAAAGTAACAATGGAAATACTGTTATTGATGATACAAATGATTTTATAACACCAATTGATGAAGTTGAGAAAGAAAAAGATTATTCATTTAATAAAGAAGAATATAAATATGATGAATATATAGCAATTGATGACACAACAGTATCAGAAAATTCAAGCATTTTTATTTTTGATAATAAAAATGAGGAAAACAAAAATCACATTGTAAATGATGATGAATTTATTATTCCAATAGATAGTAATGAAAATGTTGAACCAGAAATTAGTATTGTTCAAGAAAATGACAACGATTCTGATTTTATAACAATTGATTTATCAAATGATGATTCAATGATTAATTATACAATGGTTAATAATCAAATTCCTCAACAAAATAATCAAAACGATATTTCGTCAATTGATTGATTAGAAAAATATGAATTAAATGATCAAGAAATTAATCATCAAAAAGAAGTTGATAATGCAAAATAATTTTAAATATTTTTATATTGTTTCCAAATCAAAAAAATCAAAGGATTTATTCATAAAATTTAATGACTTAATTAAATCTAATAACAATTGAATATTAGATGAAAATAATTATGAATACTTATTTATTTTTGGTGGTGATGGAACATTTTTAAAAACCGTTAATAATTATTTATTTGATAAATCAAAAAAAATAATTTGTATTAATGGTGGAAGTTTTGGTTTTTATTCTTTTTTTAGTGAAAATAATATAAAAAATATTTTTAATGAAATATTAGATAATGACAAATATATCAATCCATTAATTTTAGAAATTAAAGTAAATAATAAAAAATATTATGCAATTAATGAAATTGTTATTTCTTCAAATAGTGCAATTGAATGTGATATTTTTTTAGATAAAAATAAATATCAAAATTTTAAAGGAACTGGATTGTTATTGTCTACACCTTTAGGCTCAACAGCTAGAACCAAAAGCTTAAATGGTTCAATTATTTTTCCTAGTATAAATGCATATCAAATGATTGAAATTGAACCAATTTCACAAAAACATTACTTTACTCTAAGATCACCAATTATATTAAGTGAAAACACAAAAACACTCATTAATTTAAATAATTTTAAAAATAATTATTACTTAATAATAGATGGTCAAGAAATGAATTACTCAAAAAAAGAAAGTATATCAATATCTTGTATAAGATCAAACATTAAAATATTTTATTCTTATGATTTAAAATCATATTTAGATAAAATTAGAAATAAATTTATTTATAACTAAAGGAATTTTTATGAAAAAATGAAAATTAATATTATTTTATATAGCTACTTTCTCAATAGGATATTTTTACATTAAAAGTAAAGCAAAAAAAGTTTCAGAAGATACAACGATAAATGAAGAACTTGAAGTAAGAAAAGAAATACCTTTTGAAGTTAATAAATTGGTTTCTATTTTAAATGGAATAGAAAATATTAAATCTTGTTCATCTACAATAAATTCATTAAAAGTTGAATTAAATTCAATTGAAAACATTAATATTGATGAAATAAAAAAAATTGGTGCAAAAGGTGTGATGAAATCTGGAAATAAATTAACAATGCTTTTTGGTGATTTTTCCAAGACTCTTGATCAATTCATTAATGAATTAATAAATGAAAACTCAAAGAAATAATATTAGTTTATTAACTAAATTATATGGTGATAAAAAGTTTGTTAAATCTGTATTTAGGTTATTAATTCCATCTATGTTGCAAGCACTTATAAGTGTTATTATTTTGTATGTTGATAATTTTTCTTTAGCATTATTAATTGATGATAAAGTACAAGCTACACATGCAACGGATGCTTTAGGATTAGTTAATCCATTAGTGAATTTTCAAATGTTTATAACTATTGGATGACTTGGTGGAATGGGAATAATGTATTCCCAATATTTTGGTGATAGAAATCACTTAATGACTAGAAAAATAACTGCGTTAAAAATATGAACTTCATTTTTATTACAAATACCTATAATACTAATATTTACAATTATTCCAAATAAAATTATTTCACTATCGTCTGGTGAATATTATGGAAAAACATATGAGCTTGCAATCATATATTTATTTTTTACTTCATTTACTTTCTTACCATACTCTATTGCTACTTCATTATCTTTTTCATTACAAGAATCTAATAAACCATCAATTTCATTAATGGCTGCAATATGCGGTATGATTTCAAATATTATTCTTGACCCTATAGTGATTATTTTTTCAAGTAATGTTGAAATGTCTATTCTATTTGTAGCTATTTCAACTGGTATTGCTAGAATTATTCAATCATTATTTATAATTTTGTATATTTATATAAAAAATGATGAATACAATAAGTTTTTAAATCAATGAAAAATTTCATATAAAGAAATATTTAATATATTAAAACATGGTATATGAGTGTTTATTAATGAATCTATTTTTTCAATAGCTAATCTAATATTAATGATTTCACTTTTAAATAATAGTAGTTATGTAGGAGTAATAACTGCAGTTACTAATTTAATATTATTAATAGAATTAACTACTGTTGTTTGACCTGGTTTTGAAAATTCTGCAGCTATTTTAGTGGGTTCAAAATTAGGCGAGAATAATAAACAAGAAGCTAAAAAAAATTCTAAATTATTATTATTTTGAGGATTTAATTTTTCAACCATTTTATGTTTAATATTATTTGCAATTTCATTTTTTATAAATCCAATTTTATCCCCATCTGCACCTAGAAATATGATTAATATATCAATAGGTATGGAATGAGCTATTTTGCCAGTTATATGATCACAAGGCGTTTTTTCTGTTATCTATTATTCAATTAGATCAGGGGGGCATAAGATTATATTTGTTGTTGATGCATTAGTTTCTATAATTTGGGTTATTTTAATTCCATGTTTGGTATTTATAAGAACTACAATAAATATGAATCCAATATTGTTTAGCTTTTTTCTTGAATCATATCAAATTATAAAAATGATTCTAGCATTTATAGCATACTTGTCTGTTGATTGAACAAAAGTATTAATTAATCCCAAAAATAATGTTAATAAAAATAATCTAAACAATTAAGTTTAGATTATTTTTATATTAGATAGATTAAATGATTTATTTAAAGAATTAATTAAATTGTATGCTTTTTTAATATCATTTAATTCCAATGTTATTTCTATATTTGTTGATCTAATGTAATCATTTTTATTTTTAGATGTAATAAATGATTCTATTTTTATATTACTATTACAAATAAAAGAAATTATTTTATTTAAAATGTTTTCTAGACATATAAATGATATTTTACAATTAAATAGTCTAGGGTATTTTTTTAATTTATCATTATCTCAAGTTAGCATGAATCTTTTTTTACTATTATTGATTTGACTACATTCATGTGAGTGTATAGATATTTTTTTTCTTTCTTCCATTATAGCTACACATTCAATATGTGGTATTTTACTACAACATTTTGGATATGAAATTGATTTATATGATACAGCTTCTAATCCTTTAAAATAAAGAATATTTTTAGGAGTAATTTTATTTATTTTTTTAGCAATATTTATTAATGATTCATCGTCATTTTTTGATTTAGAACAAATTTCTAGTATATCGTTATATTCAATTTTTTCATTTTTACATATTTCAATAAATTCAGATAAAGTATCAATATTGAAATATTTCAATATTTTACCTTTTAATTCATCTATACCAACAAAGTTTTTGTTTAACTTATTTTGAATATCTTTAACAAACTTATCTATTAACTCTTTGTTGTCATTTTCAATATTTTTGTAATAATTATTTACTACTTCTTTTGCTTCATCAATAGTAATATTTTTTAATCAATCTTTTTTAACTTTAATTAATGTAGAATAATTAAATTTAATTATGTCTCCTGGTTTAAGAGTATAAGAGAAATTAACTTTTTGTTCATTTACATTAATAGAAGATAGCATTAAAAATTCATTTTGATTGTATTTAAAAGCTAAATCAAGTATAGTTAATGATTCATTAGCAATCATTCATTTATTATTATTTAATATTAAAACATCAAATACTTTTGAAACAAAAATATCTTTAATCATTTTTCTATTATCAATTTGATAATTTTGTCTTGATAGCAAATCACCCATTAAATTTCTTATTAATATATCTTTATTTTTAGTTAGATCGTTTTTTTCTTTATATTGTCAATGGCTTGCAATTCCTTGATTTGCTTCAAAGTCCATATCTTTTGTTCTAATTTGAATTTCTATAAAAATGTTTTCATATCTAATAGTTGTATGTAATGATTGATACATATTTAACTTTGGAGATGAAATATAATCCTTAAATGTTCCTGGAATACTTAAGAAATTTATATGAATTAATCCCAATACTTTATAACATTCTTCAGGTGAACCATCAATTATAATTCTGTTCGCGAATATATCATTAATTTCATCAATGTTTTTACCCATTGATAATTTCTTATAAATTGAATAAATTCCTTTAATTCTTTTTTGAGTGGAAAAATTTATATTTGTTTTGGAAATTAGATTTTCAATTTCATTTGTTATTAAATCTCATTTTTGTTTATTTTCGTCAATAAAAGCATTAAGATTATTTTCAATAATATCAGCTCTTGTAGGAAATAATGTTTTGAAAGACAAATCTAATAATTCTGTTTTAATTTTATATAACCCTAATCTACCTGCAACATTAGCATATATGTCCATAGTTTCTTGAGCTATTTTTAATTGCTTTTCATGAGGTAAAAAATTAATAGTTTGCATATTATGTAAACGATCTGCAAGCTTAACTATGATTGCACGATAGTCACTATTAATAGACATCATAACCTTTAAATGATAATCTATTTCTCTTTCTCCAATAGATTCTCTAATTTTTTTACTTCTATTTTTTTTTGAGATAGCAGAAACTTTTGAAACAGTTTCTACAATATCAGCAACATCTTTATTAAATAGGTTTTCTATTTCTTCTTTAGTTGTATCAGTGTCTTCAATAATATCGTGCAAAATACCAGCAGTAATACAATCAGCATCCATATTTCATTCAATTAAATTAAGTGCTGTATTTAGTGGGTGGATAATATATGGTTCTCCACTTTTTCTTTTTTGGTTTAAATGTTTTTGATTTGCAAATTCAATAGCTTTCTTTATTTTGTTTATATCATTATTTTTAATTTTAATATTTTTACAATTTTGAATAACTTTATTTGTTAATTTTTTTATTTCACTCATATTACTATGCTCCCAAATAAAAATTAATTATTACTATATTAATATTATAATTAATATAGTCAAAATTGAATTAGTAGGATTTATGAAAAATATAAGAGATATTTTAAATATTAATATAAGTGAAAGTGATTTAGACTCTTTAGAAATTTCTATAGGTAAAGATGAAATAATTTCATATATATGAAATGAAAAGTCAAATACTATTGATTTAGTATTATTATCAGAAGAAAAATTATATTATTTTGAAAATAAAAATAATAGAGCAAAAACTAATGTTTATTCATTAGATGAAGTAATTGATATTTATGCAGAGCAAAAAAAGAAATTTTATGAAGTAACTATTTTATTAGAAAATAAAAATAAAATAATTATTTCAAATGTTGATTTTTCTTTAGCAAGAGATTTTAAAGATAGTTTTGATAATTTATCAAAATCAATTGAAGATATTTTTTTAAAATCTACAAAAGATGATTATATTAATGATCTTAATAAAGATAAAAAAAATCATAATTATTCTAACAATAAAGAACGAAGCAATTCATATGACAAAGAATTATATGATGCTTTTAATCCAAAAAACAAAAATCAAAGAATTGTAGATGATAATAAAATTTCTGAAAATACAACTTTTTCAAGTAAATATTTAAATGATTTATTTGTAAAAAGAAACGTATTAATGCCTAATGGAACTTTAAATACATTAGATAAATTATGAACTAAAATAGATTCATTAGAAATTAATATGATTTCTAATCAAAATGAAGGTAATTCAAAATGAGAACTACTAGAAAGTAATTTAACTAAAAATTCAGAAGAAATTAATAAAATAAATCAATTCATTTCAATAGGAATGAAAGATACATTAGATAATAATAAAAAATATTTTGATGAGTTTATTAAATCTGAATTTAATTTTATTAACCAAAAATTAGATTCTGAAATTAAAAAGATTTCAAATAATAATACATCTATTTCAGAAAAAATAAATTTAATTGATGAAGAACTAAAAACTAAATTATTAAATATTAAAGAAGAGCAATTATTAATTATTAAAGATATTAAAGAAGCTCTTGAAGATCATAAATTAAATTCAAATGAAATATATGTTACTCAAAAAGCATGAATTGAATCAAATAAATTAGTTAAAAATAATGAAAGTTCAATCCAACAATTAGAGGATTTATTTAGAAAATATATTTCTAAAATGGAAGAAACTATTTCATTAAATAAAATGAACGAAGAAAAAATCAATATAATTGAATCTAATTTAAATTCTTTTTTAGATGAAAATATTATTTTTAGTAAATCTATATCATCAAGAGTTGACGATTTAGAAAATAATAAATTCAATTCAAACAATGATTTAATTTCTAATAATTATAAAGAAATATCAAATGATATTTATGAATTAAAAAAAGAAATTAATAAATTAAGTCAAAATAATATTAATAATAAAAATATTATTGAGCAACCAACAAAAAAAGAAAAATATATTTATAACAATTCAAGTACTAGTGTAATAAACACTTTTGTTTCTAAATCATATATGATAGATGGAAATAAAAGATATGGTCTAAGATCTGGACAAACAATTAGAATTTATACAAAAAATAATGAAATTGGAATGGATGCATTGTATGTATCAAAATCTAACAATAGTCATTTAGATATTTTTGAATATGATGGTATCATTTTCAAAAATAAAAAATATTATTTTAAAATTCAAGATGAATTTAGTTTAGATAATAAAATAGATTGTAAAATTAATCATGTTGAATATAGAAATGGAATAAAAATATTTAAAAATTATCAATTATATATCAATCAAGATTATATTGAGTATCATGTATATGATGAAAATGGAAGATTATTAAATGATGCCATATTAAGTTCATCAAATTACGATTTAAAAACATTAACATTCTTTAAGGATTAATTATGAATACAAAAGTAAGAAAAGCAATAATACCAGCAGCAGGATTAGGTACAAGATTTTTACCAGCTACAAAAGCATTAGCAAAAGAAATGCTTCCTATAGTTGATAAACCAGCAATTCAATATATTGTAGAAGAAGCTGTAAAATCAGGAATAGAAGAAATATTAATTATTATTTCAATGCATAAAAATTCAATTATGGATCATTTTGATTACTCTTTTGAATTAGAAGAAAGATTAAAACAAAAAGGTAAAATGGATGAATTTAATACAATTCGTGAAATAGCAGATATGGCTAAAATCCAATTTGTTAGACAAAAAGAACCATTAGGTCTAGGACATGCAATTTTATGTGCAAAATCATTTATTGGTAATGAACCTTTTGCTGTTTTATTAGGTGATGATTTAGTTATTCAAGAAAAAGGTCAAAAACCAGCAATAAAACAATGTATAGAAACTTATGAAAAAACAGGTTCTACAATTTTGGGTGTTCAAAAAGTTTTAGATAAAAATGTACACAAATACGGAATTATAGATATTGATGCAAAATTAGAAAGTGATAAATCAATATTTAAAATAAAAGGAACTGTTGAAAAACCTAGTTTAAAAGAAGCGCCTTCAAATTATGCTATTTTAGGAAGATATGTTTTAACTCCATCAATTTTTCATGAATTAGAAAAAACTGAAATAGATATTAGAGGTGAAATTGAACTGACAAATGCTTTAATGCAACTTTTAGAACATGAAAGTATGTATGCGAAAGTATTTGATGGTCGTAGATATGATATAGGTTCTAAATCAGATTACGTTATTGCGATTATTGATCAAGCTTTAAAAAATAAAGAAACATCAAAAAATGTTTCTGAACACATAAATCAAATTATGAAAAAATCTTCAAAAAAATAAGGTGTAATTAATGTACAATGTTGTAGTTATAGGTGGTGGAACTGGATTAAGTTCACTTATAAGAGGTTTAAAGAACGTTTCTAAAATATCTGATTTAAGTGCGATTGTAACAGTAGCAGATAATGGTGGATCAACAAAAGAAATAAGAGAATCTTATAATATACCTGCTGTTGGTGATTTAAGACAGGTAGTTGTAGCTTTATCAAAAAATGAATCTATATTAGAAGAAATTTTTAAATATAGATTTGATAATAGAATTCCATCATTGAAAAATCACTCATTAGGTAATTTAATTATTTCATCGTTAATAGATATTGAAAATAATTTTTATAAGGGTATTGATGATTTAAAAAAGATATTTGATCTAAAAGGAAATTTATTACCTATTACAGATTTTTCTAGTATAGAAATATGTGCAAAATATACAGATGGAACAATTGCTAAAGGTGAAACGTCTATTCCTAATAAAGATAAAAAAATAGAAACTATTTACTATGAAAATGTAAATGAAATTAAACCAAATCCAAAAGTAATTCAAGCTATAGAACAAGCTGATTTTATTATATTTGGTGTAGGTTCATTATATACATCAGTTATACCAAATCTAACTTTACCAGAAGTAAAACAAGCAATTATAAAAAATACACATGCTAAAAAAGTATATTTTGGAAATATAATGACTCAACCTGGCGAAACTGACAATATGTCCATGTACGACCATATAACAGCTATTGAAAATCATTTAGAACATAACATTATAGATTATGTAATAGTAGATAACTCTGAATTAAGTAATACATTACTAGAAAAATATAAGAATGCAAATTCTTTACCAGTTGAAATAAATAACAAATTAATTAATTCTCACATGAAAGTTTTTAAATATTCACTAGTTGAT
>CASEQO010000043.1 GCA_949290035.1 uncultured Mycoplasmataceae bacterium | reverse complement strand
ATCTCCTAGTGATTTAACTAATTTTATAAGAGGAGAAAAAAATAAAGCATATTGGTGATTGATAGAAAGGTTTATTAAAATGATTTTTTTTGAAAAGAAATATATTGCTCGTTGGGTTGTATATAATTTTGTAGGATTAAGGCTTAAAATAAAATCAAAACCAAAGCATATTGATACAATTAATCTTATTCTAGATACAAATTATGGAATAGGAAATAGGGTTTTTGCTATTATTAATGCAATTGTATATTACACTCCACAAACATTAAACATATACTGGGATAAACAAGGATGGGTGACTAAATCATTTAAAGAGTTATTTAATTATAACTTTAATTGTAATATACATGAATTTAATGAATTACCTACAACTTGGAAAAATACTAAAAAAGAACGAACTATACATTTCCCTCAAGCAAGTTTAATTACAAAGGATGGAATTGAAAGAACTTTATCAAATAATAATATTACATATAATATTGAAAATTTTTATAAAAAATATTTTTTTAAGCTTGAAGCATCAAACAATATAATAAAAAGAATCAATACAATTCAAATTCCTCCCCAATTTGTTGCTTTACAAGTAAGAAATGCACCTGATTGGGATGAATATGGTCGTAATGAAAATTTAAAATTATTTATAAATAAAATAAACGAATATCCTAGAGACACAATTTTTTATTTATCGTGTATGAACAATAAAGTTTCTAATTATATAAAAAAAACAGCTAAATACAAAATAATAGAGCTTCCTGATAAAGATTATAATTCAATGTATGATGCAGTTGCTGATTTGTATATTATGGCTAATGCTCAAGAAGGAATTTACTCATTTGGATCAACATTTGGTGAACTAGCTTGGTGGTTATCAAAAAATATAAATAAAACCACAATTATAGGTTCATCTGATAATTGGAAATGGATTAAAAAAGGAACAAGCAAATGAAATCAATAATATTAGCAGGCGGAAGTGGTAGCCGTTTATGGCCTTTATCTAGAGACGAATATCCAAAACAATTACTTAGTATTGATAATAATACAAGTCTTTTACAACAAACTTTTGAAAGGCTTATGAGATTTATTAAGCCTTGTAATATCTTAACTATTACTAATGTAAAACATTATCAAGATATTAAATTACAGTTAAATAAAATTGATAAACAAAATGTGGTATTAGCTGAACCATTAGGAAAAAATACAGCTCCTGCTATTGCTTGTTCTCTTGAATATTTTAAACAAAAAAATACTCAAGATGATATTGTTATTATTTTACCTTCTGATCATCTTATTAAAGATTATCTTGCTTTTGATAAAACTGTTCAAATGGCCAAATCATTAGCAGAAATGGGATATATTGTTACATTTGGAATAAAACCTACTTATCCTGAAATAGGTTATGGTTATATCAAAACATTAAAACCATTACAAGCTGGATTTATTGTAGATAGATTTGTCGAAAAGCCTGATATTGATACTGCAAAAAAATATTTGGAATCTGGTGAGTATTATTGGAATGGTGGGATATTTATGGGAAAAATATCAACTTTTCTAAATGAATTTCAAAAATTTACTCCTGAAATATCTAATCAACTTGAAAAACTGGATTTCCAAAGAAATTTTCAAATAGACTATTCTATTTATGAAAATATGCCGTCAATATCTATTGATTATGCAATTATGGAAAAATCTGATAAAATTGCTCTTGTTGAATTACAGTCAGATTGGAATGATTTAGGTTCATGGCAATCAATTTATAATATCAAAGAAAAAGATGAAAACGGAAATGTTTTAACAGGAAAAGTAATTACTAATAATGTTAAAAATTCATTTATCTATTCTCAAAAAGAAGTTGTTGCAGTTTCAGGATTGGAAAATGTTATTTTAGTTGAAACAGAAGATGCAATTATGGCTTGTGATATTAATAAATCACAAGATGTAAAAATATTATATGAAAAATTAAAACAACAACAAAGTGATACAATTAAACTCCATAAAACAGTATTTAGGCCTTGGGGCTATTATACATGTTTAAATAATGGAGAAGGTTATCTTACAAAAACAATTTGTGTACTCCCTCATCACAAATTATCTATTCAATCACACAATCATCGTTCTGAACATTGGATTGTACTTGAAGGTAAAGCATTAGTTATAAAAGAGGACAAAGAATATAATCTGTATCAAGGTGATAGTATAGATATTCCTATTGGAATTAAGCATTCACTTCAAAATCCTTATGATGAAGAACTAAAAATCATTGAAGTTCAAAAAGGAGATTATATTTCAGAAGAAGATATTATACGTTATGAAGATTGTTATGGAAGAATATAAATAATCATAATAAAATGATTAATAATTCAAAAAAATCTAAATTAACAGAAAGAGAATTAATCGTATTAAATTATTTATGTTTTGGTTTAAATAATAAAGAAATAGGAGAAATATTGTTTATTACAAAGCATACTGTAAAAGTTCATGT
>CASEQO010000042.1 GCA_949290035.1 uncultured Mycoplasmataceae bacterium | reverse complement strand
TTGTTCAAATACAAATCCTAAAAAGGATACAAATACTGGTCATGATCAATCAAAACCAGAAATTAATCCTAATATAATTGTTGATGAAACAAATACATATAAATTTGATAAATCAACAAACACTTTATTAGGTTTCAGTGAAGATTATAAAAATAAACTTTTATCAAGTGAATCTAAACCTGTGTTATTAGATATTACTATACCAGAACAAATTCATGGTTTTGATGTTTTAAATATTGGTCAGTCAGCATTTGTGAACGAATCTTTTAAGAATAATGACTATGAAATTTCAAAGCTAAACTTAAATAACAACTTAATTAATATTGATGTACTTGCATTTTCTGGGAATCAAATAGAATCATTAATAATTCCTAATTCAGTAAAAAAAATAGGAAAATTAGCATTTTATGAATCTAAAATACAAAATGTTGTATTTGGAGAAACATTAACTGAAATTGGAGAAAGAGCATTTGAATTTAATAAAATAGAAAAGATTACTAATAATAGTAAAAAACTTAAAAATATAGGTAAGGGCGCCTTTTCTGAAAACAAACTTTCGATATTAGATTGATGACCAACTACAATAAATGAAATCCCAGAGAGATGCTTTCAAAGTAATTATTTGAGAACTATTATCATTCCTGACAATGTAACTAAAATAAAAACTCAAGCTTTTTATAACCAATATCCTATTCTTTCAAATGTCATAAATAAAAAACCTGAATTAATACTTTCAAAAAACCTAGTTGAAATAGAAGATGAAGCCTTTAATAGTTGTTTTAATAGTGGAAATATTAATGGTATTAATTATAATTTTATAAGTAAAATTAGCATTCCTAAATCCATTAAAAATATAGGGAAGAAAGCTTTTTATAATAATGATTATGTAAATGATATTATTCTAGATAAGGGAGCAATTTTTGTTGCAGAAAAAATGGCATTTGCCGGTGGCAGAACAGCTTTTGAATCAATCTATATTCCAAAAGGGGTGAGTTTGGGAGAAGGTTGCTTTTATAATACAATAGGTAATAATACAAAGATAACTATTGATAAAGATTTTCCTATTGAAACATACCAAACACCTAGCACAATTGATCCAAATATTACAATGACATATTCTTGTGACAACCAATCTAAATTAGGGTATGCTTTATTTGGCTATGGAACTAATGCGTTAAACGGAATATATGTTAAACCCGAAAATATAAACTTCCCCGAAATATTATCATGATCAAGCGGAACCATGACTAATTGGGGTTTTGATTTAAAAACATGGGACGATTGACGTTTAAGTATAAGAAACTAATATATAATAAAAATATCCAATCTATTTTACATGCATAACAACTATAGGTAAGCTATTAGCTTGTTATTTTGTCATATAGATCTGGATAGAAAGTGGGTTTATATGAAAATTAACAAGAACAAGCTAATAAATGATTATTTAAGTAAGTCTCATGATTTTGTTGAAATAATTTCTGAAAACAATCAGGAATTAATTGTTAAAATATTATTGATGGAAAAAGTTAAAAAAGAACCAACAATAAGAGAATTATTATTATATTGTCTTTGCAAAAAAGATGCTTAAAATACTTGAACAAAGATAATAATAAAAAATATTGAGATAATGATAACATGTTAAATTTTACATAGATATATACCGTAAATTAGTAATTGCAAAAGATTGCTTCTCACATAAAATCTTAAATTTACTTTTATAAAAAAATATTAAAAAACATGAAAATAAAATTAAGAAAAGTCTTTGTTTATTAATGATAAATAATCTCTAAGATCTTCTGGTGTTCCTAATCCATGCATTTTTGATTTAGATACTTTTATAGCAACTATCTTCTTATTATCATTTATTGCATAATTATAAATTGGACATAAATAATATTCACCATTTACTTTATCTAAGTTTATAATTTGCTTGATAGCATACTTAATAAAATCACTACCTTTTGTCCATGCATACCATCCACATACAACTATATTTGAAACATTATTTTTTGCAACAACTTTTTTTACAATATCATTTTCTTCTATAACAAATGATCATTTATTTGATTCATTACTAATAAAACATAATAATGACCCATCTGCACCTCTTTTTAAATGCTCATCAATATATTCATCTAATGTAATATCTATTAATTGATCACAATTCATTAAAATTACAAAATCGTTCGAATTCAATTCATCATATAAAAATAATGATGTACAAGTTGTTCCTTCACTAAGTAAGTTTATATATTTAAATTTACAATTATAATTTTTTTGAATTTTTTCAATGTCATCAATGTATTCGTTTTTAAATTGTTCTTGAATTATTATAAAAAATTCAACTATATACCTATTTGAATATAAACTATCTAGTATGTGCTCAAAAATAGTTTTATTTTGGTATTTTATAAATGGTTTCAATCTTTTAAATTCAGTTTCATGAAACCTTTTACCTACCCCCCCTGCTGGAATTATTATTTTGATTTTTTTCATAATGACACCTTTTATAATATAATATAAAAAACTATTTTTTGAAGATTTTATTGAAAAAATTTATAAAAAGTATAAGTATTTTATATATTAATCAAAAGTTAATAAAAATTAACACATATTTAAAGAAATAACTATCTAAAATAAATTTTTTCGATCTTTTTTTTGCAAAAAAAATAAGATCAACAAAAGAAATAAAAAACTTCATTTTATCGAAAACATTCTTTTTTAAGAAAGCAAAATGTAATCTCTCTCATATTCTAGAATTTGGTTCATTATCTATTCATCAATCTTTATTATGTGATTGTCCTTTATTACTATATCTACAATAAATAAATGTTTCCTCATCATCTGGATATATTTTTAAGCATTTAAAATTATAATATCAATAATTAATCATTAACCCAGAAATTGATATTTCATTTTGAAGAAAATTTAATTTTAATGTCGATTTTAATTTTTTATTATTTTTTATGGAATCTCCTTTAAAAATCCATACTCTATCACTTGATTGTATATTAGGAATTTTTTGGGAATAATAATCATTCATCGAAAAATTATTTTGAAAATAAAAAGATTCTTCTAAGTCATATGGACTATTATCATACTTTAATTTTAATGTATATAAATCACTATTTGATGAATTAATAAAATTTATAATATTGTCTATATTATTTATAAACTTAAGTTTATCATCTAAAACCATGAAGTAGTCAAATTCGCTTGAATTTTTTTCAATATAATTGAGAATATTAAATGTCTTACCAAGATTTTTTCCAACATCAATAATTTTTAGGTTAATTAAATTATTAGTTGAAAATATATTCATTTTTTTATTTGTATTATTAAAATATATAACATTTATTCTATTATCACTTAAATGACATTCTATTGATTCAAGTTGTTCTTTTAATTTTATTTCATCTATAGAACAACTTAAGATTGTTAGTTTTTTCATATTACTTTATAAATCCTTAATAAAAATTTAAATATCTTGTTGAAAAATGAATATGTAAGCATTCTAGTAAAAATAATATTTGAAAAAATTTTCCTTTTTAAAATCAAATTTGGATCTTTAGCTTCATTTTTAAAAGTGTTAAAAGTTATTTTTCAACATTCTTTTGGAGATTTAGGTCTAATTAATTTTGGATCTTTTTTTTCTCATCAACTACCTGTTGGATTCATATAAAAAACATTATCAATATTATCTCAATCAAATTCTGGAGATTTCATAACTAAAATATTTGCATTATCTTCTAAATTATAACCAAATTTTTTAAAAACATAATGAGACATTATTATGGTCATTATTTCAATATGTTTAAACTTTTTTTTACTTAATTTATTCAAGTGATTATAGAATTCTAAAACTAAACTATCATTTCTTTTTTTGGAATAAAAAAAACCACTTCATAAATACAATGGTCTTTCCAAAACAAATACAAAATCATATTTTTCTATAGTTGATAAAAAATCTACAATCTTATCAAAATTATATTTGCATCCACTATCAACATATAATCCACCATTTTTATGAATTATATAAGATCTATAAACATCAGAACAAAACGAATATATACCATTATTATAAGATTTTCTATAAAATGAAGAATTATTCATTAAATATGAATGTTCTTCTTCAGTGGGACCTAAAATCACTTTTCAAGGAAATATTATTTTATTTACTTCATAATAATATTTTTCTAGTTCTTTTTTTTTGTTTTGATCACCTAATCAAAACGAATAAATAGTTCTATTTTCTTCAATCATAAATTTATTATACAATATTTTTAATTAATCTATGTATTTAATGAATTAATTAAACAGAAAATTTAATACTTAAAATAAAGATTAAAATTTAGTAATATAACTTTTATTAATAGTTATTTTAATTTAGTTATCTTCTCGGAAGTGTAGCGATTTTTGGAGAAACTCTTAAAATAAGATTTTTTGGTAATGCACTACACAACAATTAATTTATACCACAAACTTAT
>CASEQO010000041.1 GCA_949290035.1 uncultured Mycoplasmataceae bacterium | reverse complement strand
AAATTAGATGAAAATTGTGAATGTTATGTAGTTTTTAAAAAACCATGATTTAAATTTAAACGTAAAAAATAATTAATTTTATATTAAGTTTAGATATATAAAAAAATATATCTAAATTTTTATTGTAATAAAATGCAATTTTAGTTTAATTTTGTTATTAAAAAATATAAGTTATAATAACTATACTTATGAAGAAAAATTTAATATCTAAAAAAATATTAATATTTGATATAGCAATTATTTCAATTTTATTATCATTAGGAATTTTATTTTCTTATTTATCTAATTTTTTTACTTTACCATTTGCACCATGATTAACTATAGATATATCTCCATTTTTTTATATAATGATCTATTTTTGTATAAGAAATGTTAAAGGGGTTATTTGAACTATCTTTTCTATTTTAATAGGTTCTGTTTTTAATTTTATTTATAATCCTTATTCGGGGTGAATAGGTGTTGTAATAAATATTTCAAGTAATTTATTATTTTTTGTAATAATTTTAATATTTTATAAACTAATTTCTTTTTTGAAATTAAAAGATAAAATAAAATATATAATTTTTAATCTACTATCAATAATAGTTATATCGTTGTTATTATGTTTGCTTAATGGTCTATTATTTACACCATTATATTGATATGTATTTGATGTAGGAAATTTTAATTCATTTTCTTATATTGAAATAATGAATTGATATAATTCAGAACCTAATATTTGATTGTTATATATCCCAAATTATTGAACTGGAATATTTGGATTATATAGTGCATTTAATTTTATTAAATTTGGAATTATAGGAGTTTTATTAATTTCAACATTATTTATTTTTAATAAACAAATAACTAAAATAAATAGTGAAAATATGAAAATTAAAAATAAAATTATTTTTATATAAATAAAAATGAGGAAAGTTATGAAAAATTTTTCAAAATATATTGATTACACATTATTAACATCAACAGCTAGTATGGAAGAAATAAAAAAATTATGTGAAGACGCAATTAAATATAATTTTTTTTCTGTGTGTATTAACCCCTACTACATAGGATATGCAAAAGAATTACTTGAAAATACTAATGTTAAAGTGTGTACTGTTATAGGGTTTCCTTTAGGTCAAAATACAACAAAGTCTAAAGTTAATGAAACAAAAAACGCTATAAAGGAAGGCACTGATGAAATTGATATGGTTATTAATATATCAAGATTAAAACAAGATTTTGCTAACAAAGAAGAATCAATATATTGTATTAACGAAATCGATAAAATTAAAAAAGCATGTAAAGGTAAAGTTTTAAAAGTTATTATTGAAACATGTTATTTATCAAAAGAAGAAATAGAATATGCTTGTCAAACTATATTAAAGACAAATGCAGATTTTGTAAAAACATCAACAGGATTTGGAACTAGTGGAGCTAGTTTAGAAAATATTAAAATAATAAAAAGTGTTGTAGGTGATAAGAAAATGATAAAAGCTGCAGGTGGGGTTAAATCATATGAAGATGGTTTAAAATATATTGATGCAGGCGCAAATAGAATTGGAACATCTAGATTATTAGTAAAAGGTTTAAAAGATAATAAAAGTGGATATTAAAAAATATAAGTGATATGTAGTTAATCTATATAGTATTTATATTTTTTAAATATTTTTATTTGTATGCATAAAAATAATCTAATATTTTAAATTTTTCTTATATAATTTTTTTATAAATGTAAAGGAGAAATTATGATAATTAAATGTGACAAATTAACAGATGAAAATAATAATGTTCTATGTGATGAATTTTATTATTCATTAGTTAAAGATAAATCAGAATTAAACATGTGATATGAAGGCATGAAGTTAATTTATACTAGTGATATTGATGATGAATATGATTTTGATTTTGCAGTAGATTACATGGACGATGAACAAGAAAATATCGTTGAAGTAATTACTAAAGTTATTTCAAAAGTTAATCCTGATTTCATAATATACGAAATTCATGTTAACCATTTGAAAAACTCAGATGGATCTACTAATTTAATAAGAAATGCATGTGTTACATTTCAAATGCCAAATGGTGAATTCTTAGTTTGTAGAGCACCATATTATGCATTTACAAAAAAAGCATGAGATTATATAAAATAATTATTGAAAGGATAAATTAATATGGGATTTTTTGATAATCTAAAAAAAGTTAATGCAGGTTTAGCAACAGCTGGAAAAGTTGCAGTTGGAGTAGGTGCTGTAGGAGCTGCTGGTGCAGCTGCAGCTATGGCATTTAAAAAAGCTAAAAGAAAAGAAGTTAATGAAGACAGAGAATTTGAATTAAAGAAAGCAAAATTTGAAGCAGAAATGGCTTATAAAAATAAAGAATTAGAAGCTGAAATGTACATGAAAAATAAATCAATGGACATGAATCAAGATATGAATATGATGAAAATGTCTAATGATATGATGAAAACTCAAATGGACAATCAATTAAAATATCAACAAATGAACGTTGATGCTTCAATTAAAAGCCAACAAATAAATACTGATCAAAACATTGCATCTATGAAATACGCAAATGAACACGCAAGATACAATGATGAAATGTATTTCAAAGAAAAACAAATGAATATGGATATGAATACAACTGCAATGAAAACAGTTGCAGATGTTAAAAAAGCAGAAGTTATTTATGCTAGCGGAAACTTTAAACCAAATTATATGACTGATGGAAATGGAAATATAATGGATAATAGACAAATAGCTAATTGTTCATTAATGAATATGGCTAACCCAAATTTCATGATGCCTGCTAATTCTTCAAGAACTATTGAACAAACTCAAGCAGAATTATTAAGATATGCTGAAATGAAACAAAATGGTTTAATAGATGAAGAAGAATATGAAAAACTTAAACAAAAATTATTAGGATTATAATTTTTAATAAAAAATATCAGATTTATTTCTGATATTTTTTATTTTTACTTATTAATTATTAAAACATGAGCTTATATCATAAAAAAAATTATTTTTGTTAAATTTTAAACAAAATGTCCCTATGATTAACCTAAAAAAATTAATCTTTTAAAGACTATTAATTTGATAATATCATATTT
>CASEQO010000040.1 GCA_949290035.1 uncultured Mycoplasmataceae bacterium | reverse complement strand
ATTTTTGGAATAATAATATATTTTTCTTTAAATTATAAATATATAATTTCTTTATTAAAAGAAAATATACTAAAAGGGAGATTTACTAATGTTTGAGATAATTAGAAGTATAAAAAAAGAAATATTATGGAGATTACCAAAAACAATTGCACATCGATATTTATATTACAGACATTTAAATAAAAAATTGAATTTAAAAAAACCACAAGATTTTAATGAGAAAATCCAATACTTAATATTAAATAATTATGGAGAAAAAGAAAGAAATTTAACTGATAAAATTCTAGTAAGAGATTATGTTGTAAATATGGGGTATAAAGACATATTACCAGAAATATATGCTATTTATAATGAAGCAAATGAAATTGATTGGAATGAATTGCCTAATCAATTCGTTTTAAAAACAAATAATGGTTCAGGAGGGGTAATAATATGTACAGATAAGGCTAAACTTAATTTTGAGGAATCTATAAAATTATTAGATAAACAGATAAAAAGAAATTTTGCCAAAGAATTATTAGAATATCATTATAATAATATAAAACCTAGAATACTTTGTGAACAATATATAAATGATGGTAGTCAAAAAAATCCAAAAGATTATAAAATTTATTGTTTCGATGGAAAGCCTAAATGTATTTTATTATGTACAGACAGAGAAAAAAAAGTGAAAATTGATTATTATGATTTAAACTGGAATAGACTGGACTATGCAAAGAAAGAATATTGTATAGGGGAAACTTGTGAGTGCCCAAAAAATTTGAATGAAATGCTAAAAATAGCAGAAGATTTATCTAAAGGAATGAAGTTTGTAAGAATAGACTTATATAATCAAAAAGGAAAAATATATTTTAGTGAGTTAACTTTTACACCTGCTGCTGGAATGATTTATAATATAACTGATGAAGCTCAAAGAGAATTAGGTGAATATTTAAAATTATAATTAAATAATATTATATGAGTAAATTGAAGAAAAAATAGTTAATAATGCATAAGGAGAAGGTATAAGAATGGAAACAATTAATATTTTATGGACAGGTGGGTGGGATAGCACTTTTAGAGTCGTAGAATTATCCACAAAAGAAGTAAAAATACAACCGTATTATGTACTTGATAATACTAGAAATTCACAAAAAAATGAATTAAAAACAATAGAAGAAATCTCAGAAAAATTACGACAACATCAAAACACCAAAGCAACAATTTTACCAATTGAATTAGTAGAAATAGAAAATATACAAAAAAATAATGAAATAACTCAAACATATAATAAAATGCATAAAAAATATAAAATAGGAAGTCAATATGATTATTTAGCTCGTTTGGCATTAAATATTAATAATTTAGAAATAGGGCTAGAAAATGAACCTTCATCAAAAGCACTAAATTTTATTAATAAATGTGGAACATTAAAAAAAGTTCAATTAAAAGGACTGGATACATATGTAATAAATGATAAAAAATCAAAAATTGAATTAATAAAATTGTTTGGTAATTTAAGCTTTCCTATTATAGATAAATCTAAAATGGACATGAAAGAAATTGCTGAAAAAAATGGGTATGGAGAAATTATGAATTTAACATGGTTTTGCCATAATCCTATAAATAATGAACCATGTGGCATGTGTAATCCATGTATTTCAACGATAAAAAGTGGATTTAGTTATAGGTTTCCAGAAAATTCATTAAGAAGATATAGAAGAAGAAAAATTAATAGAATACTTAGAAAGTTCAAAAAGATTTTCAAAAATACAAGTATATAATAAATATGTTACGCTAATAATAAAAATATTGAATAAAGCAATAATTGGTGTTTAATTGTTTTAAACACAAGATAATAAAATATTACCTCTTTGTCGAATGGTATAATAAAAAAATTATATGAATAATATAAGGAGAATATAAAAATGAAAATAGCAGTAGTGGGAACAGGATATGTAGGTTTATCAATAGCAACATTATTAAGTCAAAAACATGAAGTGGTTGCATTAGATATTATACCTGAAAAAGTAGAATTGATAAATAATAGAATATCACCAATTAAAGATGAATATATAGAAAAATATTTCAAGGAGAAACAACTAAATTTAAAAGCTACTTTGAATTATAAAGAAGCATTAAAAGATGCAGAATTTATTATAATTAGTACACCAACTAATTATGATGATGAAAAAAATTATTTTGATACATCTTCAGTAGAAGATATAATACAAAAAGTTATTAGTATGGATATTAAAACAACAATGGTTGTTAAGTCCACAATACCAGTTGGATTTATTGAGGATATGAAAAGAAAATATAATATTAATAATATAATGTTT
>CASEQO010000039.1 GCA_949290035.1 uncultured Mycoplasmataceae bacterium | reverse complement strand
TTTATGTGTATTGGGCACGTACAACTCTAGATATTATAATAAGAAAATAATAAAAAACATTTTCTAGAAAAATATGAGATGGTTTGACCAGACCATCTTTAAAGATATAGAAATATGTATAATTAAAATTTTTCTTTTAATATTGATGTTAGGTTATAGAAAAATCAAGATATAGGTGGATTAAAAAGTTTATAAATTCACAAAGTTATATAAGGGTTAATTATTTTATTTATATTGATAAACCAATAGTAAAGTAATGAATTGCTTAAAGGTAATATTTATATAACCTTTAAAACAAATAGTATGTAAAATCGAGAGTTTACTACTATTTGTTTTTATTTTATATACTTTTATCAGAATTAATAAATAATAAATACATTTTTTTATATAAATTCATTATATATTGTATATTTTTATACAAAAAAAGTGTTTTATTAAAAATTTTTGTATATTTTTATATAATTATTAATATAATTTATAAAAAAAGGTAATATATATTTATGTCACTAGATTTACAAAATTTTATTGAAACACCAACAAAAGAGACAATAGCTAATAAAATTAGAGATAATTTTTATAATTTAAGAAAATCAAAAAAACTTTCAAGAGAAAAATTATCTCAAATATCAGGAGTTGATATTGGTGTTATTAGGCGTTTTGAAGGAACTAAAAATATTTCTTTAAAAAATATAATTAATCTTGCAGTAGCTTTAGATGTTTTTGATGATTTGGTAAATATTTTCAAAATAAAAGAAGAAATAAAAATTTATGAATAAACTAATTTCTATAAATGAATTATTAGTTTCTTTTAACGATGTTGAAGTTGGTAAATTAAAATTACAAAACAATAATATATATTTTCAATATCATAAGGATTGAATTAAAAATGGTTTTTCAATTTCACCATTTAAAATTCCATTAAAAGAAAAAATATTTATATTTGATCAAATAGATATACCTATTTGAGGTATTTTTCTAGATTGTCTTCCAGATGGATGAGGCATTAGGTTAAATATTATAAAGTGTGCAAAATACAATATAAATTATGAAAAATTAAATATTTTAGAAAAACTATCATTAACTGATTCAACTGGATTAGGTGGATTAACATTTAAACCTAAAAATAAAATTTATAAGAGAATAAAAATAGATTTAGATAATATTACTAATGATGTTATGGAAAATTATTATAATATTTTAAATTTGAAATTAATTGATGAAATTTATCATAAAGCAAATTCTTCAGGGGGTGCAAGACCTAAGATTCATTTTAAAGATAAGGGTGGTTCAAATTGAATAATAAAATTTCCTACTAGTAAAGAAAATATTGATTCTGGAATTGATGAATATAATGCTAATATGTTAGCTAAAAAATGTTATATTAATATAAACGAATGTAAATTAATAAGACTTAAATCAGGAGTTCAATTATTTGCATCTAAAAGATTTGATATTGACGAAAACATAAAAAAACATATAATATCAATATCAGGATTATTAGATTTAGATTTTAGAAGATCAGTAGTTGATTATTCAACAATTTTTGAAATAGTAGATTTAATTAGTGTAAATAAAGAAAAAGATTTTTATGATTTCTTTTCAAGAATGGTTTTTAATTATAAATTTGGAAATTGTGATGATCATATGAAAAACACATCATTTATTTATGATGAAAATTTAAAAGGATATAAATTATCACCTGCTTATGACATTACAAAAACATTAGATCTTAAATATCATAGCTTATTGTGTAATGAAAAAGAATTTCCAAATAATGATGATTTTTTATTTATTGCTAAAAAATTTAATTTAAATATCAATAAGTGTAAATATATTATAGATTTAATAGAAAAGAATATTAAAGAGTATGAATAAGTAATTTTCAAATTTTTCATTTGTTGTAATAATTTTTGATTTTTTGTTAAGTCTAAATTTAAAATTAAATAGTGTTAAATGTTTATGCTAATATTAAAAAATAAAATCTATAATAGATTTGATTTATAATTATAATATTGTTTATAAGAAATTATTATGTTTGTAACTGGAATTTTTAAAAATTGAAGAAAAATATTTGTGATGTCAATGATAGATTTAAAATCATCTTTTAAAGCATCTGTATTGACATGATTTTGAGTAGTGTTAGCTCCATTATTAACAATTGGGATGTATATTTTTTCTTTTGCAATAAGTGGGGATAATGTTGAATCTATAGATATTATTTCTTATGATTACAATGATTTATGAAGTAGTTCACTAGAATTAACTTCAAATAGTTTTAATAGAACTGGATGATTAATAATTGGTGTTTTAACATGAACATTTGTTGGAGGATCACTAACAAGTGGATCCAACTCTATTAGAACATATAGTTGATTAGTTTCAAAAATTGGATCGCCATTATATGTTCCGCCAACATTTACATGTTTATCTAAATCTTATATAGGAATTGGTTCTATATTTATATCTTGAATTATATATATGATAATTGCTGGATGTAGTGGTGATACAGTAATTAGTTACAATATTTTACAACTTCCTTTGATGATTATATTATTATTTTGTTTTATGCTTTTATGATCAATAGCAGTATCGCCATTATGTGCTATTTCAAAAGATGTGTTTAATGTTATAACTATTTTACCTATGTTATTGCAATGAATAACAGGTGTGTTTTTACCAATTTCTAATTCTGTGTATAATGAACCACTTGGATATGTTTTTAGAATTAATCCGTTTAATTTTTTAATTGATGGAATAAGGGGTTCAATTATGTCTTATTCTTATATTTGAAATGATTGAGTATCTTTAGTTTCATTTGTTTGCTTCTTTGTAATATTATTTGTTTTAGCAAGTTATATTACAAAAAGAAGTAAAAGATTAGTAGTTGATTTAGTTTAATGGTGAAAAGTATGAATAAAAATATAGATATTGAATTAATTAATGTTTGTAAAAAATATTCTAAATGTAATAATGATTTAAAAAGATTAACATCGGTTATTTTTCCATGAACTAAAACAGAAAAATTAATTGTGATAGATAATATAAATCTTAAAATTGAAAAAGGTGAAAAAATTGCCTTTTTAGGAAAAAATGGTAGTGGGAAATCAACAATTTTAAAAATCATTTCAAGTATAACTGTTCCAGATTCAGGTATAGTTAATGTTAATAGAAAAGTTTCAACATTACTAGAAGTTTCAGCAGGATTTTCTGGTGAATTTACCGGAAGAGAAAATATTCATATAAGAGCTGCTCTTTTAGGAATGAAGAAAAAAGATGTTATAGATCTAGAAGAAAAGATTTTTGAATTTGCTGAAGTAGATGATTTTTATAAAGATCAACAATTAAAAAGATATTCATCAGGGATGGTATCAAAACTTGGATTTGCAATTAATTTATTTTGTCATCCAGAAATATTAATTATAGATGAAGCATTAGCTGTTGGAGATGCTGGTTTTAAAAATAAATGTATTGCAGCTATTAAAGAAATGTCTAAAAATGATTCTTTAACATTATTGTTTGTATCTCATGATGAAAAAATGGTAAAAGAATTTTGTAATAGAGGAATATTTATATATGAACATCAAATTGCCTTTGATGGTGATATAAACAAAGCATTTGAACATTATAATAAAACTTTAGGTACAGTTGATCAATATTTGAAAAATGATAATAAATCTAAAAAACAATCAAAATCAAAAAGAAAAAAAAGATAACTTGATTTGTAAAAATTATATATTATTATAAATATATAATTTGTTTTTGGATAAGATAGAAATGAAATTTATATTTAAGTTTATAAAATTTTTAATATCATTATTGTTTTTAGGGATATCAATATTAATTCTTTTATTTACATTGAATGAATTTAATGTAATAGAAATGGATTTTAGTTGATTAGAAAATATAAAATGATGAGTATATGTCCAGGAAGCAAAAATATATCATAAATTTTTTTATATTTCTACATTAGTAGGTTCTTGTTCATTAACATTATTTATATCAGCAACAATGATAATATCAGTTATTCCTTTTTTAGGTAAGATATTATCTAAAGTTATAAGAATAGTTTTTGGTAGTTCTATTATTTCAATTTCAATTGTTTTAATAGTTGTAGGAATTATGGGATGTGTACTTTCTTGATAAGTACACATTTTTGTTTGTATAAAAATTGAAATATTAATATAAAAAAATAAATTTATTTAAGAATTAATAATTATAATTAATTATTAAATATTTTTATAAGTTATGAAGAAAATTGTTACTAAAGTTACAATAAACACAATTGCAATACTAATGATGGCTACAGGACCATTTTTAATGATTTTACCTGGACCTCAAGTTATTAGTTGACTTGGTTTGTTTATTTTTATTTATAATAATTTATGGTTAATAAATAGATTTATATATAAGATGCCTTTAAGTATTCAATATTTTTTTTATTGATTATTTTTTAGAATAGATAAATTTAAAAATCATAGAGCACTTATGAAAACAAAAACTTATTATATTTAGGAGCATATTAATTATGAAAAATAATATTTTTAGAAAAATAGGTCATGGAATTTCATTACCTTTTGTGGCATTAAGTATTTTAACTAAAGTAAAAAGTAGTAAAAATAAAGCTAATAGATATGAACTTAATCCAGAAGATTTTGATAAAGTATTAAGATATGATATTGTTTATAAATTATGTAAAAAGGCATTATTTTTTTTCAACGTTGACTTAGAAGTTAGAGGGTTAAAAAATTTAATACAAAGACCAATGTTTATTGTTCCAAATCATAAAAGTAATTTAGACCCAATTATTATGATAAAAATATTATATGAATTAAAAGGTTATCCATTTTTTAATTTTGTAGCTAAAAAAGAAACTCTTGAAGATAAATGGATAAGTGGATGTGTTAGATTAATTGATTCTGTTTTTATTGATAGAAATAATTTAAGGGATGCTATAAGAGTTATTAATGATGAAATTAAATTATTAAAAGAAAACACTGTTTGTTGTTTTTTAGAAGGAAGCAGAATTGAAGGTGATGAAATAGGGGAATTTAAATCTGCAGGATTAGAACCTGCATATAAAACACTAGTTCCAATTGTACCAGTTGTAATATATGGTACTGATAAAGCTTTAAGTGATAATGATGAACACAAACTTAAATATAAAAAAGTAGTTGTAGAATTTTTAGAACCAATTAAGCACAATCAATATATAAATGAATCAAAAGAGTATTTTGCTAAAAAACTTCATTCTAAAATAGCAAAAAAATATAGTGAAATTAAAGATGAATTAACATCAGAAAAGGATAAATAAAATGGATCAAGAAATTAGTGGAAAATTAGAATTATCAATAAATGATTTTATTGGGCCAATAGATTTATTATATTCAATGATTAAAGAAAAGAAATTTGATATTATGAATCTTGATCTTTTTTATGTATGTAATAAATATTTAGAATATGTAAGTGAACACTTACATCTACTAAAAATTGATGATATGATTGGTGATTTATCTATGATTACATATTTTATTGAATATAAATCAAAAAAAGTTTTACCAGTAAATGAAGATATGACTGATGTTGATGATGATATTGAAAAAGATAAATTTATTCAAAGAATATTGATGCAAAAACAATTTAAAGAAATTGTTCCTAAATTAGAGGAAAAATTTGAACAAAGATCTAAATTGATCAATAGAGATGATAATACTTTGAACTCTAAAAAAAGCATTTATATAGAAGACACAAATCTTCCAGAAAGTATATCTCCAAAAGTATTATTAAATGCATTTAGAAGAGTTTATAAAAACTTACAATTAGATGAAAATAATAATATAAAAACAATTGAAATCAAAGAATTATCAATTGATGAAGTAACAAATGAGATTATAGAAATTCTAAAAAGTCTTAATAATTCAAATATTTCATTATTTACACTTTTTAACACTATAGATAGAAGAAAAATAACTAAACAATATATGGCTGTTGCGTTTGTATCAATTCTTGTTTTAGCTAGACACGGATACATTTCATTAAAACAAGACGATAAAAATGATGATGAAGATATTTATATATCAATTATTGATATTAGTGATAACATTAATATTAATTTAAATGAAGTATTAGGAGATGAAAATGAACAATAAAGTTTTAATTGAAGCGATGATATTCACTTCTGGAAAAGAAGGAGTATCAAAAGATGAAGTTGTTCAAAAGCTAAATATCCAAGAAGAAGAATTCTTTTCATTAATTAAAGAATTAATTCAATACTATAATGAATCTGAACATCATTCATTTTTCATTAAAAAATTTGGTAACAAGTATAAATTTTTTACTAAAGAAAATATCACTTCAGTTTTATTTGACAATAATGAAATTAAAAGAAGAAATCCATTAAATTCATCAATGATGGAAACTCTAGCTATTATTGCATATAACGATCCATGTACTAGATCAAAAATATA
Source organism: uncultured Mycoplasmataceae bacterium (assembly GCA_949290035.1). Taxonomy (GTDB): domain Bacteria; phylum Bacillota_I; class Bacilli_A; order Mycoplasmatales; family Mycoplasmoidaceae; genus CAMREV01. The sequence goes on along the minus strand of CASEQO010000039.1, from coordinate 3,608 downwards.
TGATATTAGAAAAACAGATCCAACAAATCAAATCGAAAAATTAATAGAATTAGGATTGGTTAAAGAATTAGGTAGAGATAATTCTAGAGGAAATCCATTTATATATGGGGTTACAGATTTATTTTATGATCTATTTGGAATTAGCTCAATAGATGAATTACCTAAATTAAAAGATGTATCTATGCAAGATGAAGAAATAGATTTCTTTGATAGTAATAGAGATGAATAATTATTATTAAAATATTTATACCAACAAAAAAATATAAGGTTTTATAAACCTTATATTTTTATTCAACTTTTAATTTGTTATACGCTTCATTAATTTTGCTCATTATTTCATTGGCATCATCACCTTTGTAAACATCTGGATGATATTCTCTACATTTTTTTCTATATGCTTTTTTGATTTCATCTTGGGAAGCATCTTGATCTATGCCTAGAATTTCATAATATTCATTAAAATTATTTATGCTTGATGAGTGGCTATCTTCATCATAGAAAATACCTGTAATTTTTTCTATTTCATTTAATATATATGATGAATCATTTCATTGTTCTAAATCAATTTTAAGTGAGTAGCAAGTATCAGTTATTAAGTCTATATCTTCTTCTGATTTATATAATCCACAAAAATAGCATTCTTTATTTGCAATATAATATAAAACTATTCAACCTGTATTTTCATCTTGGAATCATTTAAAGTATCCTGATAATGTGCTTAATCCATCTAATTCTTTAAAAATATCATCTTGTACATTTAAATCACATATTATTGAGAATGCATCTCATGTTTGATTAAATAAGTCTATTCTTGTGTTTGAAGAATATTCAATCTCATTAATAAGAATACTTAAAACAGATTTCATAATACATACACTTGTTTTTAATGATGTAGCTCATTCAGAAACTTGATTAAATCTATCTTTTTGATTTAATTCTAGTAATTGTTGAACACCTTCGTTTAGGTCAACGCCATTGATTATAGAATTTATTTTTTCTGCTATTTTCTTTTCATAATTTTTTTCTAAAATTGAATCTTTCATATTTTGCCTTCACTCATTTAAAACATATATAAATTTTATCATATAAAATAATATATAAAAATGAATTGCATAAACATTAAATATATAATTCATAATATGAAATAATTTATTTATTTAATAAATTACATAATATTATTTATTGATATAATTATTTTATTGTTTAAAGGATATTATATGTCAAACTCTAAGATAGTGAAAAGAGATGTTGATTTCTCTAAATGATACACATCTATTATTACTGAAGCAGATTTAATTGATTATAGTTTAATAAAAGGAACAGTTGTATTAAAACCTTATGCTTGATCAATTTGAAAAAATATTGAAAAAAATTTAGATAAAGAATTTGCAAAACATAATATTGAAAATTGTTGTTTTCCATTATTAATACCATATGAAGAATTTTTAAAAGAAAAAGAACATATTGAAGGATTTGCCCCTGAATTATTTACAGTAGATAGAATTGGTGAAGAAAAATTAGAATCACCTTATGTTTTAAGGCCGACATCAGAAATATTATTTTGTTATTACTTTAAAAACAATGTTGTTAGTTATAATGACTTGCCTATTAAAGTAAATCAATGATGTAATGTATTTAGAGCAGAAAAAAACACTAGACCATTTTTAAGAACTTCAGAATTTTATTGACAAGAACAACATGCGGTTTTTTCAAATAAAGATGAAGCAATTGATTTTGCATATAAAATATTTGATTCATATAAATATTTATTAAACAATATATTATGTATCCCTGTTTTAACAGGTAAAAAAACAGAATATGAGAAATTTGCAGGAGCAGATTTTACATTAACTCTAGAAGCAATTATGCAAGATGGTCAAGCTTTACAATCAGGGACTTCTCATTATCTTGGCCAAAACTTTGCTAAAAGTTATGATTTAAAATATCAAAATTCAAAAAATGGTTATGATTATATGGAACAAACATCTGCTGGTGTTTCTACAAGATTAATAGGTGCGTTAATAATGACTCATTCAGATGATGACGGATTAATTTTACCTAGTAAAATTGCACCATATCAATTAATAATCAATACAATGTTTTATGAAAAAAATGAAAATGTTAAAAATATTGTTAATGTTATTGAAAACAAATTATCTAATTTTAGTTTTAAAAAGAATATAAACGATAAATCATTAGGTATAAAAATTCAAGATGCTCAAATTAAAGGTATTCCTTTACAAATCAATATTGGACCTAGAGATGCAGAAAATAATAAAGTAGAAATATTTAAAAGATCTACTAATGAAAAAATAATAGTTGATATTAAAAAAATAAATGATAAATTTATTAATGATTTATTATATGAACATGATTCAATTATTTATAAAAGAGCACAAGATAACTTAAATTCTAAAATTCAAGAAGTTAATTCTATTGAAGAATTAAAAAAAGCTATACAAAATGCTAAAGTTGCTTTTGCATATTTTGATGGAAATGAAAACGATGAAAAAGAAATAAAAATACTAACAAGTGCATCAACAAGATGTATAGTAGAACAAAATAAAAAAGGTAAATGTATTAAAACTGGTAAATTAACTAATAAAAAAGTTTATTTTGCTAGAGCATATTAAAAAATAAAAACAGGATATATTATGACAGATAAAACAAAATATTTAATAATTGGTATTGGTAAATTCGCACAAGGTTTTTTAGATAAATTAAGAGAAGAAGGTATAAAAGAATCTAACATTTTTCTTGTAGATGAAAGCGAAGAAACTATTAATAAATTAGCTCAAGAAAAATATTCAAATCTTATTGTTCAAAAAATTAATGATATATCTTTTTTAGAAGATAAAGTACCAATGAATGAAATCGATATTTTATTAATTGGTTCTGCAGATTTTCAATTCTCCACTGAAATAGCTTATTCATTAAGTAAAAATAAGTATAATATTAAAAAAATATATGCAAAAGCTGATAATGAAATGCATAGAAGAATTTTAGAAAACTTTGGAATAGATAAAGAATATATTGTTGTTCCAGAATTTGAAATAGGTAAAAAAATTGCATTAAAATCATTTTTTGATAAAGGTACTGATATCATGGATTTTAATGGCGAGTATGCAATCATTAGTTTAGTAGTAAAAAATGAAGAATTAAGAGGATTATCAGTTCAAGAAATATCAGATGTTTGATCTGATAAAATTCATGAAGAAAGAAATTGAACAATTATTTCAATTGCTGATAATGAAAACAATATATTTGTTGCTACATCAAAAGAAAAAATATTTATAGAATATAAAATAACATTATTTTGTTCAAAAAAAGATAGAAGAAAATTATATAATTTCTTTACTAAAAATAAAAAATAATTAAATCACCTAAATTTTTATAATTTAGGTGATTTTCAATCTTATATACATGTTATTATATAAATTCTTATTTATTCTAAATTTTTATATAATGAAATTAATCAAAAGGATGTTATGAAATTTAAAAAAATATTAATATATTCAACATCGCTATTAGTAATTTCATCTTTTTCATTGTCATTTTTAACATCTTGTTCAAATTCAAATAATAATACAACAAGCAAAAGTGACTCT
>CASEQO010000038.1 GCA_949290035.1 uncultured Mycoplasmataceae bacterium | reverse complement strand
ACAAAAAAATGGAGAAATGGTATCAATGTTTTGATCACCAGATTATCATAATATAGGAACATGATTAAGTTTTTGATTTTGTGATACATATGTAGTTCCTGATCTATGACCTAATTTATATAATGAATTAAGTGATGGTGATAATCAAGTATGAGAAGATGATTTGAAATCATTTTTAGAAAATGAAAAATTATTTGCTCAAGAACCACAATGATTTATAGATAAAGGATTTACAAATAATTTATTCCAATCTTATGATTCATTATTAGAAATTGATTTAGTAGCTAAAACTAATGGGCAAAGTACTAATTTTAAAAGTACTAATATTAGTAATACAATAGGTGAATGAGCAGATACTGCAGATCAAGAAAATGCAATTAGTTTTGTATCTTGAATGAATAGTCAATATCAAATGATTCCGTGAATTTCAGATGGGCCAACAACTACTAAAAAATTATTAGTTAGAGAAAATTTCCATACACCAAAAAATACTTATAGTGAAGAAACATTTAGAGATTGATATTATGATGGAAATGATGCTATTTCTAAAAAATTTACAATATGATTAGCAAACGATCCGTTTGAAACTAACAAAACTCCTTACAACCCATCTTTTAATGATGCTGCAAATAGTCAATTTTTTCAATCAACATTTAATGGATTAACTGATTGAAAAATTAATGGTGATTGAGAAATGAATGATGATGGAACTTGAAAAAAACCTGAAGCAGAATTAACATTAGGTGCGCCAACAAAAATAATAATGAAAGATAGCAATGGAAGTGAAATAAAAACTTTCCCTAGTTCAGGTAATGCAACAAGTTCATCATCAGTAGATGATTTTACTATTTATAAAGCAGGTCAAGAAGAAGATGTTAGAAATAAAGCTAAAAGTGCTTTAAAATACGAATTTATCATTGATCCACAAAGATTTAATTGATATAGTATTGATGGAAATACAAACGTTCCATTAACAGCTGCAGATTTCTTTTTTGGATTTTTAGGATATATACTATCTTGTGATATAAATGTAAATACTAATAGTTATTTTATTGATTTAATGGGACTAGATGTTGATGAAACAATAAAAGCTAATACACAATTTTTTGATTTAATAGATACAAATTTACCAGAAAATCAAAAGTATAGCTCTTGAAATATAAAAATTAAAAATAATTTACAATCAAGTAATGACTTATCAAATAGTATTAATAAATTTACTATGGTATTAAAAAGACCAAATGTAAACTTTTTAGATATTATAGCTAAACAATATTTTCAACCCCTTCCAATTAAAAATACATTAGTACAAAATATTTTTCAAGGAAAAGAATCAAGTAAAGGTTTATATTACACTGTTAATAGTCAAGGAAAAGCATCTTATGATGTTAAAAAATCTGATTTTAACAATTTATATGGTTCAGGTAATAGATTTGAAAATTATCAAAATTGATGAAGTGCTGGATCATATTATGTTACAAAAGCAACTGAACAAGATATTACTTTCAAATTAAATGATAATTACTTTAATCAATTTCCAAGTGATATGTTTACAAATAAAAATCAAAAAATTGGAACTGTAGTAATGAAATATGGAGGAGCTTTTTCAGATCAATTAACATATACTCAATTTCAAAATAATGAAATTGATAGATCTAATATTCCAATTTCAAGAATCGATCAAGCTGCAAGAACAATGAAAAGTTCTTTTAGAACAGAAGGTGTATCTAATGTTTCTAAAACTGATATCGTTTCATTTAATATTAATGTATTAGAAAGAGATGATAATAACATTGGATATAAATCTGCTGATGGTGTAGACTCATCAAGAGTTGTAGAAGATATAAATGAAAACAAAAGAGTTTTAAAAAGTTTAGTTTCAAAAGAATATTATAATGCTATTGTAAAAGACTTTAGTGTAGAAAATGGTAATAGTATGAAAATAAGAAAAGCTATTATAAATTCTATAGATTGATATTCTTTAGCAGCACTAGCGATTCCAGAAGATAATCCAAACTTTCAAATATCTGTAATTCCTTATGGTAATATGCCAATAAATAAAAATGGCTTTACTACTTATTATGAATTAGCATCAAATGAACTTAATTATGCATTAATGAGAAGAGATATTTGAGTTATCTTAAATTATAAAAATAATTGACTAAAACAATTTGATTAATAAAAAATAGGATAAAAAATGCTTAAATATATATTAAAGAGGATAGGTTTTGCTTTACTAGCAATGTTTATATTATTAACATTGTTATTTTTCCTAATGCAATTAATACCTGGTTATCCTATTGAAAAAGATGTGAAAGAAAGTGATGCTGATTTTTTTAATAGATTAGTTTCACTTGGATTAGATAAAGACCCTTTTACACAATATTTAGTGTTTTGAAAAGATTTATTTACAACAGGTAATTTTGGTATAGACTATGAAAAAGTTAGTACCCCTGTTATAGAGACTTTTATGAAACCTGTTGCTTATACAATGATGATAGCTTTACCTGCATTTATAATTTCTTCATTGTTAGGAATTATATTGGGTATAGTATCAGCATATTTTAGGGGTAGATGACAAGATACATTGATAAATACTGTTTCAGTAATATTTGTTTCTATTCCATCGTTTGTAATGGCTCTTTATTTAGTTCAATTAGCTGGATTAATAAATTTACCTACAAACTTTATTGTTCCAGGTAGTGAAGATTACACTATAGGAAAATTATTCCTTTCTCTTATTATCCCTATTCTTTCTATGGTTATGACTTCTACTTCAACAGTTGTATATTTCACAAGAAACGAAATGGTGGAAGTATTTAGACAAGAATATATTAGAACTGCTCTAGCTAAAGGTATGAAATTCAGAACAGTTGTATTTAAACATGGATTAAGAAATGGATTAATACCTATTTTATATTCGTTATTACCATCATTACTTGCAGTTATTTCTGGATCAATAATTATAGAACAATTCTTTAATGTTCCAGGTACAGCTAATTTAATAGTTAATGCAGTGCAAAAGAAAAATGTATACATAATAATGTTCTCTGCATTATTTTATACAGGAATTTATTTCTTAATGCAAATTGCATTTGATGTTATTAGTACAATAATTGATCCAAGAATTCAATTAAGCGAAGCATCAAGTAAATCTTTCTTAAAACAAATTAAATCTAAAATTGCAATTCGTAAAAACTTAGGTTTAAAAATTAAAGTACCAAACATTATTGATGAACAATTAAATCTAAATCAATCTTATTTAGAAACTAACAATGATTCTAGTATTAGTCAAATTAATGTTCAATCATCATCAATAACATTTAACGAAAATAAACCTCAAGTCTATAATTCTAATTTAAATTCTTATTCTTCTGAAAAATTTAATTTTGTTGATATCGAAAAATTAAATTTATTTGATAATGTATCTGGAAAACCTACAAGTCAATGAATGGATATATTAAGAAGATTTATTAAAAATAAATGAGCCTTAGTATTCTCAATATTATTTTTAATAATATTATTGTTATCAATTTTTATACCAGCATTTGGTCAACCAGTTCAAGCATCTATAACAGATAAAGTTACTACACTAGGTATTTATTTACCTCCAAGAATTCCTTGATTAGGATTAAATGGAGAAGTTAGTGGAATAATTAGTGACGAATTATACAACGCTTTAAAAGATGCAGGTGCAATCATTAAAGCTGAAGAAATAAGTACAGGATTATGACAAGCTACATATAATCCATATTATGTTGATGCATTAAAAGATTTTTATCCAATTTTTGGTACAGATTCTAGTGGAAGAGATTGATGAAATGTAATGTGAATTAGTACTTCAAGATCATTGTTGATAGCTATTATAGTTTCAGCATTTTCTACAATAATTGGTGCTATATATGGAGCAATAGCAGGTTATAATGCAGGAAAACCAATAGATACAATAATGATGAGAATAGTTGAAATACTTTCTGGTGTTCCTACAATAGTATGAATTCTAGTAATTTCATTGGTATTTGCAGGAGGATTATTAGATCCTATTACTGTTGCAATTTCATTAGTAGTGGTAGGGTGAATATGACCTGCAATGTCTACAAGAGTTTTTGTAATGAAATATAAAGATGCTGAATATATTCAAGCTTCTAGAACATTAGGTGCATCTAATGCAAGATTAATATTTGTTCACTTACTTCCAAACATTTCAGGGAAATTAATGGTTAGATTTGTAAATCAAATACCTAGAACAATTTTCTTTGAAACATCACTAGTTTTTTTAGGATTGGTTTTACCAACTGAAATTGGTTTAGGATCTATGATTGAAACTGCAAGACAATCAGGATACTTCTACTTATTAATTGGACCAACATTAATAATTGTTTTAATTACTTTATGTGCTCAAATTATAGCTAATGCATTTAATGATGCACTAGATCCAAAAGTTTCAGGAGAACAATAATTTATGAATAGAAATTTATTTTTAAGTGATGAGCACAAATTAAAAGAAAATAGAATACTTGAGGTTAAAAATTTATCAGTTTATTTTAAGAATAAATTGGGATTAGTTAGAGCTGTTAGAGATGTATCTATTAGTGTAAATAAAGGACAACTTATAGGTCTAGTAGGTGAATCTGGATCAGGTAAATCAGTTACTTTAAAAGCATTAACTGGATTCAATGAAAATAGTATAACTGAAGTTAATAAAATGCAATTTTTAAATATAGATCTTTCAAAAATATCTAAAAATGATTGAATCTATATTAGAGGTACTCAAATAGGTTATATACCTCAAGATCCTTTAATGTCATTAAATCCTACAATGACTATTAAAAAGCAATTAGTAGAAGCTTACAAAATTGCTCAAAAAAGAAAACAAAAATGAGATTTAATAAAATTAAAAGAAGAATATCAAAACATAATTAATGCAAATAGTTTTGATAGCTCAAATAATTTTGATGCATCAAAAATTAATGATGATATTGATAATCTTAAAAAAATAAATAATGAAAAAGAATTAAAATTCTTAGAAGAACAATCAAATAGATCAAAAACTGCATTAGAAACTTGATATAAAAAAATATCAAATTTAAATAATACAGAAAGTAATATAAAAGAAGTTTATAGTCAAAAACTAGAATTTCTAGATAAAAAAGTAAATGACATAAATTCAAATGATAAATTATTTTTAAATGAATATAATGAATTATTGTATTCATTTAAAAAATCTGAATTCGATGCAAACATATATTATTTAAATGAATACAAACATTTATCTAATCAAGCATTAAAACTATGATATAAAATTTCAATAAAAAAAATTAAATTTAAATATCAATATAGATTAAGAAGTTCAAATATTAATAAAAGAATATTAGGAACACTTGAATATATTGGTATTAGTGATCCAGAAACAAAATGAAAATTATTTCCACATGAATTTTCAGGTGGTATGAGACAAAGAATTGTTATTGCAATGACTTTATTAGCTGAACCACAATTAATAATAGCTGATGAACCAACAACTGCATTAGATGTAACAGTTCAAGCAAAAGTTATAGATTTAATTAAAAAAGTTTGTAAAGAATTTAATGTAGCAATTATATTTATTTCACATAACATTGGTTTAGTAGCTAATCTTTGTGATTATATATATGTTATGTATGCAGGAAAAATTGTAGAACAAGCAAAAACATATGAGCTTTTTTCAAATCCTAGACATCCATATACATGAGCACTTATTTCATCAATTCCAGAATCTGGATCAAATGAAAAACTTGAAAGCATTCCAGGATCACCTCCAAATATGGTGATGCCTCCAAAAGGTGATGCTTTTGCTCCAAGAAATAAATATGCTATAAAATTAGATTTTGAAGAGCAACCACCATTATTTAAAATCACTGATTCTCATAAAGCTGCAACATGATTATTACACCCTGACGCCCCAAATATACCTATACCAAAAGATGTAATGAATAAAATTAAATCAGCATCAAAAGCAATCGCAAATAAGAAAGGAATGGAAGAAAAAGATGGAAGAAAAAAATAAAATATTATCTGTAAATAATGTTAATAAATTTTTTAAAAAACGTGGATCTTTAAAACATGCCTTAAAAAATATTAATTTTGATGTTGAAGAAGGTGATTTTTATGGAATTATTGGTGAATCAGGTTCTGGAAAAACTACATTAGGAAAATCAATTATAAGATTGTATCCTATTTCAGGAGGTAATGTTTATTTTTATGACAAATTAATATCTTCTAAAAAAGTTAATAAAAATGATTTTAATTATATAACTAATAATATACAAATGGTTTTTCAAGATCCAATGTCATCATTGAATCCGAAAATGAATATTTTAAAATTAGTTTCTGAACCGTTAGTTATTAATAAAACAATCAAAAATGAAGTTAAAAAAGATATAAAAATAAAACAAAAAATTAATAGTTCACTTCAATATTATTTAATGAACAAAATTAATGAAATATATTATCCAAAAATTATTGATTTTTATGAAAAATATTTATTAACTATAAAAAATAAAATTGATGATTTAAATAATTTTTCTTTTATAAATCAAGATGATTGAATTGAATCTTTTAATCAAATAGATGATCAATATAATGATTTTATAACTGAAATGAAAATTAATATTAATGACTTATCTAATTTAATAGATTCAGAAAATGAAATAATTAATAATGTATTAAATAATGAAGAAATTGACTTTAGTCTAAGAAAATATTTAAATAATAGTGATGAATCATCTGAGTTAATTCAAGTAAAAAAAGAATATGAAAACTCTAAAAATGAACTTTCTAAGTTTAAAATTTTATTAAAAGAAAAAGAACAAAAAAAATTATTAAAAATAAAAATTAATGATTTAAAACTTCAGAGAAAATTTAGCATTGATAATGCCAAGATAACAAATAATAAAATTTCATATTGAAATGAAAAAATAATTTCTCAAAAAGCTTTGGTTGATATTTATTTTTGTAAATTAATGATTCAATTTAAAAGTATTTCTGATGAGCAAATAAATGAATTCCTTAATCCATTATTAAAAATATCTAATGAATATTTTAAAGAAATTAATAATCAATTATTTTCAATAAATTCTGAAAACGAATTTAATGATAGTATCCAAATCATTAAAGAAAAATTATCTACATCTTCATTGAAAAAAATGATTAATGAAAATTCAAATAATATAATTTCATCATTAAAAGACACAAATGATAAAAATTATAATGAAGATCAACAAAAATTAAAAGATCTAGAAGATATTGTTAAAGAAAAATTAGATTCATTAAATAAATTTAAAAAAGGAAATAATGCTAATAATGAAAATAATTTAGATACTTCAAAATTTTATAATGACTACAAACAACAATATCTAAATAATAAAAAAGATATTTATAGTGAATTTGAAAACAAAATTTCTAATCTTTTAAAAGAGATAAAATTACAAACAAAAATCATGAAGAAATTATTTAACTCACATTGTTCACAATTATATAAATTAAGACCATCTGCACTTGAAAAATTCTCTAAAAAAGAACAAAAAGAAATAATTAATAAAAATAAAAAATCTTTTCAAATTCAAATATCTACAAAAAATAAAACATTATCATCAATAAATTGAGAATATAAAAATATTTTAAACATTCATCTAATAAACATTAAATTATGTTCAAAATCTAAATTAGTTTTATTTTTATATAAAAGTGAACTTATTAAAATAAAAACATTAAATAAAGTATATGAATTATTAGAATCTGTAGGTTTAAAAAGAGAGCATGCTTTTAGATATCCTCATGAATTTTCAGGTGGACAAAGACAAAGAATAGTGATTGCTAGAGCATTAATAACTGATCCTAAATTAATAATAGCTGATGAAGCTATATCAGCATTAGATGTATCTGTTCAAGCTCAAGTTATAAATATTATGAAAGATCTTTGTGATAAAAAAGGTATGACTTTCTTATTTATAGCTCACGATCTTTCAATGGTGCAACATATTTGTAATAAAGTTATTATTATGCATAATGGTTCAATAGTTGAAAAAGGATTAGTTGAAAAAGTATTTAAAAATCCTATTCACCCATATACTAAATCATTATTTATGGCTGTTCCTGAATTGAATAAAATGGATGTAGATTTAGCATCATTTAACGATAATTCAGAATATGCAAAAGAATATTCAATTTCGAATGTCCCTAAATTTTATGAAGTTAGTGAAGGTCATGAAGTTTTAGCAAGTGAATCACAATTTAAGTTATGAATGAAATAAAATCAGGCTATCATATTAGAAGAAATAATCAACAAATTAGCGATGTTGATTATTCTGATGTTAAAAATAATACATATCCAAAAGGAATAATTGCATTTATTTTTAATTTGATAATTTTTTCATTAATTTTAATCATTGGTATATTAATTTGAGATGTATATGATGATTGATATAAAGGAACATTATATAAATTAAAATGATATGATATATGATTAATAGCATCAGTTTTTTCTTTAGCTTATAATATTTTTTGATGAATGGGTAGAAAAGAATTTTTATCAAGAGTTAGATATATGATTCATCAAGTATCATTAAGAATTAAACTTAATAAGCTAAAAGAAGTTGTAGATTATAAAAATACTAGAATTATAAAAAACTTTAGTACATATGATGATTTTAAAGATTTTATAAAAGAAAAAATATCTTCAACTAAAATAATGTATATAGTTTCTTGAATTTTTAGTATTATAACTTTAGTGTCTTCATTAATTTGCGTATTGGTTTATCACTTTAAATAAGGAGAAAATTATAATGAATGAAGTTATATGAAATGTTGAATTATTAAAGACATCAAATGAAAAATATACTATATATTTTTTATCTAGTGAAAATGTATTTCAAAAAATTATAAATAAAAATCATAAGTTATATGATTTTTGTGATGAATTACATAAAATAGATAAAACATATTGAACATTAAAAACTTTACCAAACACAAATCCTTCTACATCCTTGAGTGATGATGATTTTAAAAAAATAATGATTTAAAAAAATGAGGTGTTAGATCTATATTAGATTAATTACACCTCATTTTATATTCTTTACAATATATACGCTTATTAGCTATGATTTGTTAAATTTTAAACAATATATACGCTTATTAGCTATGATTTAGACTAAAGTAAAAATAATGGTATAATTAAAATATATCAATAAGGAGTAAAGAAAGATGAAATTTTTATCTAAGTTTTTTAAATTTGTTAGAAACATATATTTTGTTGTTTTCTCGCTAATAGGAATATTATTAACAGGTGCAGTAGGTGCATTTGGATATATTTCTTGAAAAACAGATATTATAGATGATGCTTTAGGACAAATAGTTAGTGCTCTTAATAGCGCATCTGATCAAGCACAAGGTGTTTTAGATTTTGAATCAGTAACTGAAATGGTTTCTGATGTTAGAGAAAAACTACCAGAAATTGGAGAACCAATGTTTATAGCTGCAGTAGTTATAGTTTCAATATTTGTTGGATCATTAATTCTTGGTGGAATCTTTAGTCTTCTTTCTAAAAAAGACAAAAAAGAAAATAAATAATTTATAAAATTGAAATGATATTTGATACTAATCAAATATCATTTTTATTCTAATTTGCGTTTTTTTTTTTTTTTTTTGAAATTAGTATATAATTCTTATGTTATTTATAGGATTTATATGAAAGAAAGAGTAATTAAAATTTACAATAATACAAGAAAATTTTTAAAATCAACTAGAGTAATTAAATTATTTTTGTTATTTAATTCTTCAATAACTATTACAGGACTTATTTTATTCCCTATAGGATCAACAAGAACTATTAATCAAAAAAATTTAGAATTCATATATAAAAATAGTGATTCATCATCTAGTTATTATCAAAAATATACTGAATATAAATTTACATATAATGTTAAACAAGGCATTGGATCAACAAATTTTTTAAATACTAAAATAAATGATGTAAAGTATAGCGTTATTAGTATTAGTTCAAATGGTTCATATGATATTTCTAATATAGATCAAAAAATATATCAAAGAATAAGAATAAATGAAGAATATAATGATTTATGTCATGATATTATCTCATACAATGATTATATGGATACTGTTAAAGCATCTAAGAAATATTATAAATATTTAGTAAAAACATCTAATGATTTATCAAATGAAGATCTAAAAAGAATGAATGATAATATTAAAACACTAAATAAGTCTATTCAAGCATATGATATGATGGTGTCAGGTTCAATTTTATTTTCAATTTTCTTTGTAATAACATTCATAAATATTTTTTATTTAATTAAATTATTAAAAATTAGAAATGGTTTATCTAAAAAAGAAGATGAATCAAATCTAACTTTAGAGGAAGTTAAGTTAGATAAAAACGCTAATAACAAAGATAGCAATAAATAATTATAAAAAACCTATTTAGGTTTATCTATCTAAATAGGTTTTTAAATATTATTTATATTAAATAGAATAGTTTTGTTCTTTTTTAACAGTTACTTTTATATCCATATAATTAATATTTTCATTTTCTCTTAAAATTGTTTTTATTTTTAATCCAATTGCTTTAAACTCCTTGTCTGGAGTATTTGGATCTACTATGACTATAACTTCTTTACTTCCTCTTATAACATAAGCTTTTGTAACATATTTTATGCTTTTGCATTGAGTTTCAATTTCATTTATTCTAAAAGGTAGTATTTCAGAATTTTCTATTCTAGAACCAGGTCTGATAGATGAAAGTTTATCTGCAATTTTAGTTATATCAGAATAAATATATTTTGTATTTTCATCTTCGTGGTGTGAAGCTATTGCATCTATAATATATTTATTTAGATCACATTGTTTAGCAATAAATAGACCAGATTTAACATGGTTATTATCTTGTTCAAAGTCTATTGACTTACCTATATCATGAAAAAAAGCAGCTTGTTTTGCAATGTCACTATCTAATTCTAATTCTTTTGCAATTTCAGAAGCTAATTTTGCACATTCTATTGAATGTTCAAGAATATTTTGCGAATAAGAGTATCTATATTTTAATCTTCCTATAAATTGATAAATTTTTTCATTTATTCCATTAATATTAAGATCTAATAATGTCTTTTTTCCTATAGATATTAATTCTTGTTCAAATTCTTTTTCAATAGCTTCAAAGTTTTTTTCAATTCTATTAATGTCAAAACTTTTCATATTTATTAATTTATTTATTAATCTAATAGCTTTTTCTTTTCTAAATGAATTAAATGAGCTTATAGTTATTAGATTTCCGTTAACTATAATTTGACATTCAGTTAGTTTTTCTATAGTTTTTATATTAATACCATCTTTACCTATAAATCTTCCAATTAAATCATCTGGAATAGATATGTCATTTTTTGTTTTGTTAATAATTTCAGTAGCTGTTTCTTCCATTGCATTAATTATTGCATAGCTTGAAAACATTTTTATTTCTTCATAAGATTTTTGTGAAAGATCTTCTATTTTTTTAATTGTGTCAGATGTGATTAATTTTTCAAAATTTTTTAAAATTAAATCTTGAACTTCTTCTCTTGATAAATTATTTTTTTCTAGTGCTTCATTAAGGAAATTTTCTTGTTTATTATT
>CASEQO010000037.1 GCA_949290035.1 uncultured Mycoplasmataceae bacterium | reverse complement strand
TTTTTTTGTTAAATTTTAATTAAAATTATATTAATTTGGTATAAATATTAAATAATTTCACAATTTTAGACGATAAATTTTTTTTTTAAAAAATATATATGTTATAATATTTTCATTATAAATTTATAATATTAGGATAATTATGAGAAAAGAAAACCATCCTGAAATGCAAATTGTTTGCTTTACTTGCTCATCTTGCGGAAATAAAATTGAACTTTATTCAACTATCAAAGATTCAAATTATACTATTGATATTTGTGATAAATGTCATCCATTCTATATTGGTAAATCTACAAGTCAACAACTTAAAGGTAGATCTGAAAAATTAGCAAGTAAATTTAATACTGGAATGAAAAACTTAAGTGAAACAAAGAAAGAAGAAAAACCAGTTGAAACTAAAAAAGAAAGCAATAAAAAAATTGTTTCATCATTAAAAGATTTATAATTTTAATAAATTAACACCTTTTGGTGTTTTTTTAGTGTTTTAAATATATAAAATAAATATAAAGGATACATTTTATGGCTTATGATACAAAATTATATAATTCATTACTTGCTATGGAAGAAAAATATAAAGAATTAGAAAGAGAATTAGAATCACAAACAAATGATATTAAAAAAATATCTGAAATTAGCAAAACATTAAAAGATAAATCTAAGATAATGGAAAGATTTCAAGAATATAAATCTAAAGTAAATATTATTTCTAATTTTGACAAGCTTATTGAAGAAAATAAAAATGATAAAGATATGGTTGAATTAATTCAATTAGAGTTTAATGAAGCTAATTCAAATTTAGAAGATTTAGAACTAGAATTAAAAATATTACTTTTACCAAAAGATAGTAATGATGAGAAGAATGTTATTATAGAAATGAGACCAGCAGCTGGTGGTGATGAATCATCAATATTTGTAAGAGATCTATTTGAAGCATATCAAAGATATTTTAATGATATGAAATGAAAAGTTCAAATATTAGAATCAGTTACTGATACTCATGGTTTAGCATTTATATCTTTTTCAGTTAAAGGAGAAAATGTTTATTCAAAACTAAAATTTGAATCAGGTGTTCATAGAGTACAAAGAGTCCCAGCTACTGAATCAAAAGGAAGAGTTCATACTTCTACAATAACAGTTGCTGTATTACCTGAAGTAGAAGATATAGATATTAAATTGAATAAAGCTGATATAAGAGAAGATAAATATAGAGCATCTGGTGCTGGTGGTCAACATGTTAATAAAACTGAATCAGCAATTAGATTAACTCATATACCAACAGGAATAGTTGTTTCTTGTCAAGAAGATAAATCTCAGCACGTTAATAGAGAAAATGCATATAGAATGTTAAATGCAAAAATATATGAAATGATGAGAGAACAACAACACAATGAATTATCTGAAACTAGAAGAAGTCAAGTTGGTAGTGGTGATAGATCAGAAAAAATAAGAACTTACAATTATCCTCAAAACAGAGTTACAGATCATAGAATTAATTTAACTTTAAATAAATTAGATTCAATAATGCAGGGTGATTTTGAAGAAATAATAAACGGATTAATATCTGAAGATCAATTACAAAAATTATCTAACTTAAAATTATAATTATGACATATTTACAATTAATTAATTATTTAAAAGAAAATATAAATAATATAGAAAGTCATGTAATTGACTTTGCTATATTTTTCTTTTCCAATAAAGTAAAAGATAAATCAAATTTAATAATTAACTTAAATAATGAAATTGATTTTAATTATAAAAAAATATATAAGTTTTTAATAAAACATTATACTAAAAAGATACCTCTAGAATATCTAACAAATGAATCCTTTTTTTGTAACAATAAATTTTATATTAATAAAAATGTTTTGATACCTAGAAAAGAAACTGAAGAAATGGTGAATTATTTGATAAATGATATTAATGAAAAAAATAAAATTTATAATAATGTATTAGATTTATGTTCTGGTAGTGGTTGCATAGGCATTACTTATAAAAAATCTTTTGATAATTCAAATGTTTATTTATTAGAAAAATCAAAAAAAGCTTTAAATGTTTCTAAAAAGAATTCAAAATTAAATAACGTTAAAATAAATTTTGTGCATGATGATATTATTAATTTTTTAAAATCACCATTTAAAAAATTTGATCTTATTATTTCTAATCCGCCATATGTTAATGAAAATTATAAATTAGATGAATATTGTTTAAAAGAACCAAAAAAAGCTTTTTTTGCTCCTGATAATGGTTTATTTTATATAAAGAAAATAATAGATAAATATGATGATATTTTAAATAAAAATGGTCTTTTAATAATTGAATTTGGATATGATCAATCAGAATTATTACAATTGTATCTAAAATCTAAAAAAATAAATTTTACAATAAAAAAAGACCTATATAATATTGATAGATATATTTTTATAGAAAATAAATAATTATGCCAATTTATAATAAGAATGAAATAGATGAAATAGTTTTTGAATTAAGAAATAATAAGGCCGCAATTATTCCGACAGATACTCAAATTGGAATAATGTCATTAGATGATAAACTGATTTATAAAATAAAGAAAAGATCAAAAAAGAAGAAAATAGTTTTATTCATAGAATCTATTAAATATGTAATTAATCCATCAGAAAAATTTAAAAAATTAGCAAATAAATTTTGACCAGGTGAATTAACACTTATTGAAAATGGAATTTCATATAGAATACCAAATTCAAAAATTATTTTAGAAATATTATCAAAAGTTGGGAAAGCATATTGTTCAAGTGCAAACATAAGTAATTCTGATCCTATATTAAATATAAGTGATGCAATAAAAGAATTTGAACATATGAAGAACAAGATTATATTAGTAGACATAGAAAATAAAGGAAATAATATTTCCTCTACAATATATGATGTTGATAATAATATAATACTAAGAGAAGGTAAAATAAAAAAAGAAGATATAGAAAGGTGTTTAAATGGAAAGCTATCTTAATAAAAAACTTATAATTGGTTCAGATCATGCTGGATTTGAAACAAAAAAAGATCTAAAAGATTATTTAGTGTATTACTTTAAAGAAGTAATAGATGTTGGTACATTTTCAAATGAATCATGTGATTATCCTATAATAGCTAAAAAATTAGCTGAATATCTTGAAAAAGATAAAGATGCTTTAGGAATATTAATTTGTGGAACAGGGATTGGAATGTCAATCGCTGTTAATAAATTTGATTTTATAAGATGTGCTAATGTAACAAACAAAGAATTCGCAAAGTTAGCAAAGATGCATAACAATGCAAATGTATTAGCCTTAAGTGCAAGATTTGTTTCTACTGATGAAAATATTGAAATCATAAAAGAATTTATGAGAAATAAATTTGAAGATAGACACCAAAAAAGAATTGATATGCTTAATAAAATTAAATCATTATAGGATTTATTGTGGTTGAGAATTTTTTAAAAAAAATATCATATGAAGAAAATCAATTAGATGAAATTAAGAAAAGAATTTCTTTAAAAAGTTTATATGTTCATGAGAGCATCTATTTTTTTCTTAAAGAAATAAGTTATAAAGATATTACATATAATAAAATTTGATCAATTTATATTTATGATAAAAAAATTAGAAATGTTTTATTTAAATATATTAGTCTTATAGAAGAACATTTAAGATCTAAAATTTTAAATTCAATTTTAGATAATGATTTTTTAAAAAAAATTATTTCAAATGAACACCTTTCAAAAAGCGAAGTAAATTTATTTAAGGGATGTTCTATAGATGAAATTTATGAAAAAATATCATTTTGATTATTTTCAAAACTAATTAAAGTTTCGTTATCTTTGAATTTAATTAATGATAAAAATTATAATTTGTTAATAAATATTAGAAATCAAGTTTTTCATAATGGTTTTTTAATTATTAAAAATGACAACAAAAAATTTTGCTTTAATAATGAAGTAAATGAATACATAAAAATAATATCTGAATTTATAGAATTTAACGATATTAAAAAACAATTTTTTATTGATATAAACAAATGCTCTAAAAAAGAAAATTTTACATTTTATGAATCAACAATAAAATGAGACTTGATTAATGAAGTATTAATAAAAGTATAGTGATATAATTTAATAATATGAATATAAAAATATCTGTTTGTATCCCTTGTTATAATGGAGAAAAATATATAGATAAAATCTTTAAATGTTTAAAATGTCAAACATTTAAAGATTTTGAAGTTGTTATTGTAAATGATGGATCAACAGATAATAGTTTAGAAATATTAAATAAATATAAAAATAATAAATATTTAGATCAAGATG
>CASEQO010000036.1 GCA_949290035.1 uncultured Mycoplasmataceae bacterium | reverse complement strand
TGATAAATTTTGAATGTTAAAAAAATATCTTCAAAAACTTACAAATATTTATCTAATGTTTTTATATCAATTAAATTATTTATATCACTTAATATTCTAGATTTTTTAATTTGAGTAGTATTTAATCTAGAAATTGATTTTAATATTTCTTCTGCAATATTTCTTTTGTAATTAAGATTCATATTTTCTCTTACGTTCATAGATAATATTGATTCAATATATTCTTTTGTAAAATTATTAGTTTTTTCATTTTGTTCTAAAGCAGGTCATCATCCAGATATTAAGAAATCTATTATTTCATCATTATTTTCTTTTGAGTTTAAATTATTTTCTAATTCATTATTTTTTAAGATGTTAAAAAAAGAAATTTGACAATCGTTTTTTTCACAATATGCAAGATTAAATAATTTAATTCTTGAAATTCTACCTGCTCCACTATGAAAAACTTTCTCTTTATTATATAAAATTGATGATCCAGTAATTATATATAGTCCTTTTCTATTATTACTTTGATCTGAAATGTGTCTAATTTTATCCCATATTTCAGGTATTATTTGTCACTCATCAATTAGTCTTGGACTTTCTCCTTCAAATATTTTATATTCTTGATTCATTTCAAATAATTCATAATTTTTTTTACCTTTTTCAGCAACATAAAAATAACTATTTGAATTATTTTTAGCTAAAAATGTTTTTCCAGAAAATTTAGGACCATATATTAAAACACAACTAAATGCTGACAAATATTGTTTTAATTTATTTTCTAATATTCTTTTATACATCTAAATACCTTTAATTTCTTTTTTACTTATAAATGTATTATCATAAAATCCCAAAAAATAGCTTAACAAAATCCCAAAAAATCTCTTAATTTATATTTAATTTCTTATCTTACAAATAAAAATTCAATTCTAAAAATGAATTGAATTTATTAATGTTTATCTAATCTTGTGATCTTTTATATCTTGCTTGCATAGCAGTAATATAAGCCATTTCCACAACTGATTTTCAAGAAGAACCTCTACTTAAATCATTCATAGCCTTATTTAATCCAGATATTACTGGACCAACTGCTAAATATCCCCCGCATTGTTCAAGCATTTTATATCCAATATTTCCTGAACATAAATTAGGGAATATATATATGTCTGGAGATTTATTTCATTTTAATTGTTTAACTTTTTTATTTCTAATATTAGAATTAAAAGCAGCATCAAATTGAATTTCACCAAAAATGTTACTTTTTTCTTGTTTTGTAAATTTATCACTTTTTTGAATTAATTCATATGCATTTCTAACTTTATCAACATCTTCACCAGAACCACTTCCATTTGATGAATAACATAATAATGCTGTTATTGGATTTTTAATTAATATTATTTGCTGAGTAAAATTCATTAAGTGTCTTGTTATTTCTAATAATTCTTCTGAATTTGGGTTAATACTCATAGAGCAATCTCCAAACATCATTAAATTATCTTTCTTTTGCATTATCATAACACTTGTTACAATTTTAGATTCTTTTCTTGGTTTTATAACTTGCAATGCTGTTCTTAATACATCTCTTGTAGTGTATTCGATACCACAAATAACTCCATCAACATCGTTATTTTGAAGAAGTAATGCAGATAAATAATGAGGTTGAACAGCTAATTCTTTTGCTTGTTCTATACTAAGACCTTTATTTTTTCTAATTTCAAAAAGTAAATTAATGTATTTATCTTTTTGAATATCATCTATTAGAATATGATCAATATTTTTTATTTTATTATTAATTTCTTTTTTATTTCTTAATAATAAAATAGGAGTTATAATATTTTCTTTTTTTAATTGAATAGCTGCTTTTTGGATTTCTGAATTTCATCCTTCTGTAAATAAAATTCTTTCTTTATATCCTTTTGAAATTGTTTTTTTAATATTATCCATATAATTTATCATATTTACACCTTTAAAATATAAACATATATAATATGATATAATAGAAATACTTTATTTGAGATATTTTTTATATGAAAAAAGAAATAAAAAAAGCTATTTACCCTGGAACATTTAACCCTATTCATGATGGACATATTGAGATAATTAAAAGAGCTAGTGAGTTATTTGATCACTTATATGTTGTAATGGCGATCAATGAACAAAAAACTAATCATATTAATAATGAAGTGTTTAATATATTTTTAAATAAAATAAATAAATTAAATTTAAAAAATGTAGAAGCATTAAAAACTGATAAAACTATTTCAAGTCTAGCTAACGAATTAGATTGTAATTATATAGTAAGAGCAATAAGAAATAGTGAAGACGCTAAATATGAAATAGATTTATTTGATATTTACACAAATAATAATAACTTAGAAGAGGTTTTATTCATTTCTAAAAACACTGAAAGACAATTATCTTCTTCTTTTATTAAAAATAGAAAAATGTTTTTATTTGATGTTGATGGAACATTATGTAATTCAAAAAAAGAGATAACTCCTTTAACTGAAAGAGCATTAAAATCACTTCAAAGACAAGGTCACATTGTTTCAATTGTAACAGGAAGATGTCCTTTTCAAATATCTCATTTTGTTAAACAATTAGATATAAATGATTATGTTGTAGGATGTGGTGGCGCATCTATTTACAATATTAAAGAAAATAAATATTTTGTAACAAAAAAAACTATTCCATTAGAAGCAAGAAAAATATTATTAGATTTAGCAATTAAATATAAAAGAGAATTAGCTTGATCTGAAGGTAAAACAGTTAATAGAGTTTATTTTGGTACAGATCCAGAAATTGATGTAAAAGATGAACTATTTTTTATAGGTGGAAGTAAAAGAAAAAATACATATGACAATTGAGAAGAACTAAAAGAATCTTTTTTTACTTGTAATATGATTCAAATTTCTTTTAAAGCAGAATCTGATATAGTTAGGCAAGAATATTTAAAACTAAAAGATAACTTACCAAATGGTGTAAGTTGCCATGAAACTTCTAGAGTTTACATAGAATTTTCTCCAATTGGAATAGATAAATTAACAGGGGTTAGATTCTTGCAAAATAAATTTAATATTAAAGATGAAAATATTTATTGCTTTGGCGACTCAGGTAATGATATTCCAATGATTAAAAATGTAGTTCATGGTGTAGCTATGGGTAATGCTTCTAAAGAATTATTAAATGTTGCAAGTGAACTAACTGATACAAATGATAATGAAGGTATCTATAAATATTTATTAGGTAAAAGGTTAATTAATGAATAATAATGTTATTGTTATTGATATTGGTAATACTAATACAAAAGTATCATTATGTGAATGTAACGCTAAATCAATTATTAAAACACTAAAAATCAATAATAATAAATTAATAAATAATAAAGA
>CASEQO010000035.1 GCA_949290035.1 uncultured Mycoplasmataceae bacterium | reverse complement strand
TGGAGAAAAAAATGAAAAAAAGTAAAAGAGTTATTATATGGTTAACATCATCTTTTTCTATACTTTCTTTTGCTATTTCGTTTTCATTTATTTCTTTTAGCAAAAATACTAATAATTCAAATGAATTAAATATAAAAAATAAAAATAAAAGAAACACATCACAATATATAAATAATATATCTTGTGATTTGTATTCACAATCTATAGATACCTCAAAATATTATAAAGATTATAATTTTTCTTCTAGAAGTAGTTCAGCTAATATTAATATTAGTTATAATGATAATTCACAAGCAACAGTTTCTATATCAAATTTTTTAAATATGTTTGAAAATGGCGAAAATTTTTCAATTTACCTACCAACTGTAGAATTAGCTAAACAAATTAAATTAAATGTTACTTTAGATCTTGAATTAATTTGAAAAGAATATAATGCTATATTAAACCAAAGACATGATCTAGACGGAGGAAGTGTAAGTTATACTTCTCCATATACTAAACAACTTTCATATGATTTTAATAATTTTGATTTAAATGATTCATCATTAAAAAGTGAAAGTATTGAAATATCTAATATTAATTCCACTACTGAAAATTGAAATGAATCTAATGATGGAGAATTAACTAATGTTACAAAATTAGATTTTGATTATCAATATGTTAAATCAAATAAAGGTGCATATGATAATTATTTTTTATTAAAAAATATGCAAGCAATAACTAATACAACAAGAGTTAATAATCAAACTACTAAATATGGTTATGTATATTTTAATGATACTATTAGTAATTTTAAATTAACTGTAAATGTACCAGATACAAATTATTTAATATCATTTGTTAATGATGTATTAAAAAAAGTAAATATAAATGTAACTCAAGATTTTTATACATTACAAAAATCTGATAAATTATCTATCATTGAACAAGCAATGAATGAATATATTCATTCAACTGATTTTGAATCATTTTTAACATCTCAAAAAATATATATTAATAATGCTTTTTCTATAAAAGTAAAATCAGATAATAATGTAGATTATAGTTTTGCTTTAGATTTTGGTCAACCAAATTTACAATATACAAATTTTATTAATTTAGATTTACCTTCTCCTACTCCTGATTCATTAAATTTAAATAGTTTAACTGGTTATCAAAATATAGTATTAACTGAAGATTATTTTTTATCAAATAAATCAAAAATTGAATTAGATATCAACAAAATAATAAATACTTATAATCCAAACGATCCATTAATATCAAACACAATATCAAGAATAGAATCATTAGGTGTAGAAAATATTGATACTAAAAATGGAATGATTAAAACAAATTTACTAGTTAATAAATATGTTAATGAAGAAAGAGTATTAATTAATGCTCAAAAATCAATACCTATATCTATATCTGGATTTAAGCCATGTAATACAGAAACATATATAAATAAAAATTCAATAACCTATGATGTTTCAAAAAGTAATTCAAATATACTTGCAAGTAGTTTTACAAATGAGCAAATAAAAAACTTAATTATGAGTGATTCTAATTTCATTAAATGAAATTATGATTCAAGTTTAAGTCTAGCTGAGCCAAAAATAACAAATATTGCACTTGATGCTGATAATACTATAGGAACATTAAATATTTATAATATAACATTTAATGGATTATATAATGACAAAGGAACTAAAATTAATTCAGATATTCGTAAAAATGTAAATATAAAAATAACAGGTTTTAAAACAGTTCAACCAACACCAAAACAAATTGAGTTCCAACCAAGTGAATTTACAACTGAATTAAATTTTAATGAAGATATTTCTAATGTTGAATTAAATGTAGATTTATTAGAAAATAAAAAAACTTTAATTGAAGATTTTCTTAGAAATTCAAGTTTTGCTAAGTCATTGCCTTCACAAGTTAATCCTATACCAGAAATATTTATTCAAGCTAATAGTAAAAATGGACAAATAATTGCTACAATGGAATTAGCATGTTATTACAACTCAAAAGGTATTCCAGTAAATTTTGAGTCATCACAAATATATGGAAATGCAAAAGCTGTTTTTAATGGTTTTAAAAAAGTACAACAAGTTACTGAAGTGACAAATGATACAAAAGTTGAAACTTCACAAGTTGCTAAAAAAGAAAAAGATTATAAATGATTATGAATAGGGCTTTGTGTTGGAATTCCAATTTTAATTATTCTAATAATCATTTTATCTATTGTTTTTGTATCAATAAATAATAACAAAAAAATGAATAGATCTGAATATGTTATTAGACAAATAAGAGAAGGGAATTTTGGTTATCAAAATAAACTTCTCTCACCAGTTGATACTAAAAAATTACCATCGAATCAACAAAATAAAAAACAATTAAGTACTAATCAAAATAATTCTAGAAAATCATTAACTCATAATCAAAACAATAATAGAAATAACAAAGCAAAAAGAAGATAGTTTAAACTATCTTCTTTTTCTTTTTTAAATATTAAGTAATATTTAATATAATAATTAAAATATTTTATTTGAGTAATAATTATGTTTTATATAGTTAATAAACCATTTGGAATAACATCATTTGATGTTGTTAATCATTTTAAAAATGAATTATCTCTAAAAAAAGTAGGCCATGGAGGAACTTTAGATCCAAATGCTAGTGGACTAATGGTTTTAGCATCTAATGAAGATACTAAATTAATAAATAAGTATTTAGAAGGCAATAAAGAATATATAGCTTGAATTAAATTTGGAAAACAAACTGATACTTACGATAGTTCGGGAAAAACAATTAATATTTCTAAAACTAAAATAACTAAGCAAAAGTTATTAATAGAACTTAGAAAATTTTTAGGAGAAAATATTCAAACCCCTCCTTTATATTCTTCTATAAAACAAAATGGTAAAAAGCTTTATGAATATGCAAGAAATAATGAAAATATAGAAGTAAAATCAAGAAAAGTTTTTATTAATTCAATAAAAATAATTTATTATAAAAATAATGATTTAATAGTTAGAATAAACGTATCAAAAGGTTTTTATGTAAGAAGTTTTGCTAATGATTTAGGAATAAAGTTAAATTCATATGGATACTTAAATGGATTATTAAGAACAAAATCTAGTAATTTTGATATAAAAGATTCAATATCAATGAATGATACTTTTTTATTTAAAAACAATATATATAAAAATTTATTTGATTTAGATGAAAATAAACAAGTAGATAATTTAATAATAGGTCATTTTGACTTAATTCATAAAGGTCATTTAAATCTACTTAAAAATATCAATAATTTTTCTATACTTACATTTATTAATAATCCAAGTAAAACAAATAATTTTTACAATAATGATAATCGATTAGAAAATCTAAGGCAGCTTTCTAAAAACATTTACTATTTAGATATATTAAAAAATAATATGGATTACTTAGATTTTATTAATTTAATAAAATCTAAATTAAATCCATCAAATATTATTGTTGGAACAGATTTTCAATTTGGAAAAAATAAACAAGGTAATTTAAATCATTTAAAACAACATTTTAATGTTATTGAAATAGATAAAAATAATATTTCAACATCAAATATTAAACAATTAATTAAAGAAGGAAAAATAAAACAAGCAAGTGATTTATTATACAATCCTCTTTATTTTAAAAACATAGTTTGTCATGGAAAAAAAATAGGTAGAACAATTGGTTATCCAACTGCAAATATTTTTTATGAATCAAATATTCATTTAAAAGAAGGTTCTTATAAATCAAAAACTATTTTTAAAAATGAGACTTATAATTCTATTTCTTTTATAAGAAAAATAAAAAAGAATTTATATATAATAGAAACTAATATTTTTAATTTTGATAAAAACCTATATGGAAAAGAAATAAAAGTTATTTTAGATAAATTTATTAGAGAACCATATAAAATTAAAAATATAGATGAATTAAAACTTTTAATACAAAAAGATATTGAAAATTTAAATTAAATATTATAAACAAAAAATATAGAACATAATTTGTTCTATATTTTTTTAAAAAAGTGTTCTTTTATTATTGTGTAAAAAATTTTTAATTATAAACAATTTATTTAAATTCGTAAATAAACAATAAAAAATAAATTTAGCGAAAAAATAAAATTTTTTATAAAAGATTAAATATAACTATTTTTTAAGAAGATATTTTAGACTTTACATTCATTTTTGGGGGTGTTATTTATCCCCCATTAATATATAAAACATTTT
>CASEQO010000034.1 GCA_949290035.1 uncultured Mycoplasmataceae bacterium | reverse complement strand
AGATGAATATAAAAAATATTTTGGATTAGATAGTGATTTATTAAAAGTAGGTGAGACATATGGTGCATCTGGATTTACAGCTCTTAATTATTTAAATCCAATATCAGCATTTGCATCTATACCATCTTCACAAATTGAATATAAAAATCCCATTACATATGATAGTTATTATAATGGTGAAAAAGATGTTGTAAATATTTACTCTAGGGATATGTCTATTCCTTATTATATGAAGACTGAGGTAGTAGCAAATGAAAGTGGAGTTGTTCTTATTAAAACTACTCCTGCAGATCCAGGTTGAGCACTAGGATTAACTTGAATGGGGTTACTAGCTTTATTTGGTGGATTAACATCTTTTGGATATTCAAGAAAGGACTTTAAATAATTATGGACAAAAAAGATTTAAATAAAAAATTAGATGCTTTACTTGATCTATATATGGAAGGTGTTATTTTTGAAGAAGAATTAGAGCAAAAATCAAACATCTTAAAAGAATCATTCAATAAAAAAGAATCTAAAAAAGAAGATGTGAGTTTAGATTCTAATGAATCAATAGAAAATCAAAAAATAACTTCTAAAAATAAATCTACTAGAAAAAGTGATGATAAACCAATAGTTGAAATCTCTAATTTAATTAAACACTATAAAGGAAGACCACAACCTGCAGTAAATGATATTTCATTTAATATATTCCCAGGTGAATTTCATGTATTTATTGGTGCAAATGGTGCAGGTAAAACTACAACTATAAAATCTATTATAGGTGCTTACACAAAAAGTAAATATAAAGGTAATATAAAAATAGGTGGTTTTTCTAATCAATCAGTTGATGGAAAAGCATTAATAGGTTATATACCTGAAAAAGCTGATTTTCCTAAAAAGATGAATACTATAGATTATTTAGTTTCTATGGCTATGCTTTCAGGTATACCTGGAACAAAAGCAAAAACTAAAGCAAAAGAAATTTTAGCTAAATTAAATATGTCAGAATTTGCTAAAAAAAGACCATCTAGTTTTTCATCAGAACAAAAAAAGAAAATATTATTAGCTCAATCATTGTTAAATGATCCTGAAGTTTTAATAATGGATGAACCTGCTGCTAATTTAGATCCTATAGCAAGGGATGAATTATTTAATAATTTATTAGAATTACAACAACAAGGTAAGTCAATATTTCTATCATCACACATTTTAGATGAAGTTGGTAAATACGCTACTTATACTACTATTTTAGATGGTGGTAAAATAGTATTTGATGGAACTATTGATAATAAAATAAATTTAACTGAATTATATAAAACATATGTTAAATTTGGTTCAGTTGATAATAATACAACTAACAAATTATAATAACAAAAATATCACCCAATAGAATAGGTGATATTTTTATATATATGTTTATTTTAAGTAAAGTATAATAAATATAATTGTTATCAAGGAAGAAAAGATATTTATGAAAATAAATAAAGAAATATTAGAAATATGTTCTAAGAATCTATTAATAGATTTTAATGAAGAAGAAAAAGAGATTTTGTATAACGAATTATTAAAAATAGTAGAGAATATGGAAAACATTAAGAGTATTGACTTAACTAATGTAGAACCAACAGATTATTTAATTACTAAAAATAATAGTTTTAGAAAAGATGACGATAATTCATATGAAAATAATGAACATTTAAAATCGTTAAAAGATTTTAAAAATAATTTATTAAAGGTTTAATTATGAATAAAATAGATATTTATAAAAAAATTATTGATGACAATAAAGATTTAAATTTTATATTATCTAATATTGATTATAAAAATAATATAGATGGCCCATTATCTAAATATGTTTATATTATCAAAGATAATATATCTATGAAAAATACAATAACAACAGGTGGGTCTTTATTTTTAAAAGATTATAAATCACCATATGATGCAACTGTTATAGAATTATTAAATAATGCTGGAGCTATTCCAATTGCAAAATCTAATTTAGATGAATTTGGATTAGGTGGAACTGGATTATATTCTGGATATGGATATGTAAAAAATCCATATGATAAAAATAGAATAACTGGAGGATCAAGCTCAGGAAGCGCAGTGGCACAAGCATTAAAGTGTTGTGATTTTGCATTAGGAACAGATACAGGTGATTCCATTAGAAAGCCAGCAAGCTATTTAGGAGTTATTGGGTATAAACCATCATATGGAATTATTTCTAGATATGGAGTTTTACCTTATGCACCATCATTAGATCATGTAGGTTTATTTGCTAAAAATTTTAAAGTTATATTTGATGTAATGAAAGTTATAGGAAAATACGATCCAAAAGATTTTAGTTCACAAGATTCTAATATAGATTTTAATTTTATAAATTTTAAATTAAATAATTTAAAAATTTGTGTAATAGACGAAATGTATAATGATTTAGATGAACAAGTAAAAAAATTATTTGATGATACTATTTCTAAATTAAATTTAAAAATGAATAAAATATCATTTAATCAAGATCTTCTTAGTTTAGTATCTTCTACATATCAAATATTAACATATGCAGAATCAGTTAGTTGTTATCAATCATTTACAGGAATAACTTTTGGTTCAAAAGAAGAAGGTAATAATTTTGAAGAAATAGCTAGAAACTCAAGATCTAAAAATTTTGGTTCTGAGCTTAAAAGAAGATTTACAATTGGTTCATATTGCACAATTAATGAAAATTATGAAGAACTTTTTTTAAAATCTAAAAAAATAAGAACGCTTATTAAAAATGAAATGGATAACATTCTTAAAAAGCATCATTTTGTAATTTCATTAGGAAGTAACAATATTGCTCCGTTAGTAGAAGATGTTTTAAATAAAAAAGATTACTTATCTTCGAATGTAGATAATATATTACAAATATCAAATTTTGGTGGATATCCTTCTATAACTATTCCTATGGGTAAAATTAATGGAATGTCAATAGGTATTAATATAACATCTAGATTTAATTCAGATCAATATCTATTAAGTTTTGCAAAAATCTTTTATGACATAATTAGAATGGAGAATAAAAATGATTAATTTTAAACCAACAATAGGTATTGAAGTACATGTAGTTGTAAAATCTAAAACAAAGATGTTTTCAAATTCTAAGTCATCACACAATGAAGAACCCAATGTATTGGTAAACGAAATAGATTTAGGTTTACCTGGAATATTACCATCAGTTAATGAAGAAGTTGTGAGAAAGTCTATTGTGTTAGCAAAATGTTTAAATATGGATATTGATAAAAATATAAGATTTGATAGAAAAAACTATTTTTATCAAGATTTACCAAAAGGATATCAAATTACACAACAATTTTTTCCAATAGGAAAAAATGGATATATAGAAATAGATTTAGAAGATGGATCAAAAAAGAAAATTAATATAAATAGAATTCATATGGAAGAAGATACAGCAAAACAAACAAAACAAGATAATGAAATCTATCTT
>CASEQO010000033.1 GCA_949290035.1 uncultured Mycoplasmataceae bacterium | reverse complement strand
TTAAGCTGAATTTTTTTAATTTTTCAAAAAATGTTATATACTTAAAAAGTCAGGTATCAATTTTCCAAAATGTCTATACCTACCACATTCAAAATATTCTTTCAAAAATACTTAATTGAAGTGATTTAGAAATTAGAGACGATTATTCTATCAAACAAATTTTTAGAACGAGTAGAAACTATTTTACATTTATTAATTATTTTTTACAAGATAAACATAAATTAAAATATGAAGACTTTGAAAATAATAAAAATAAATATTTTTTAAGTAAAAAAGATTTTTTATCAATTATAAATATAAAAAATATAGATGATTTATTTTTAGATGAAAACAATTATATAGCGAAATTTTATTTAAAGATAAAAGAATCGCTTAAAGAATTAAATTTAATTCAACATTTTGATATTAAAATCATTGAAACTATTATTGGTAGCAACAATGAACAAGCTATAAATATAATAAAAGGATTATATCGCTTTGAAGAAAACAAGAAATTAAATAAAGATAATAAAAATAATTTTATAGATAATAGTTCTAAAAAATTAGAAGATATCAAATATAATGATTTTAAAAAAGAATTTGCAAAGCAAAATAATATTAATATAAGCAAAGGAAATATCTATAATAAGTGTTCATCTATATTCTATATATTTTATTTATTAACATATGGAAAAGAAAATTTAGAATATAAAAATAGTTTTATTCTTAAAGATACAAAAATAAATATATGTAATTGCAAAATTTCAGAAATTGAAAATGATCCAAATAATGTTAAATTTTAAACATCATAATTTTATTAATAATTTTAAAAAAATTAATATAATAATAATGCACAAAGGAATAAGCGTTGCTTATTTACTTATATTTATAAACGTTGTTTATAAATTGGTTTCTTTTCTTCTTTTGTGCAAATACACAAATTTATTTATAAAGGATTAATGTGAATAAAACTGAATTTAGTAATTTAGCAAAACACTTTAGTATTATTAATTCTTTTAAAAATTATTTCAAATTTGATCAGCGTAATGCTATCCTTAAAAAAGAAATCTTAGGTGGTATATCAACATTTTTAGCAATGTGTTATATACTAGCTGTTAATCCATCATTGGTTGGTGGATCGCCTATGGATCCTAATTTAGGATTTGCAGGTCCAACTGCATCTATGTATGCTGGAGGTTTATTTTTAGCAACAGCTATTTCATCATTTTTTGGATGTTTTGTAATGGGACTTTGAGCAAGAGTACCAATTGCACTAGCACCAGGAATGGGTTTAAATGCATTTTTTGCTTTTACAGTATCTGCATCAGTTGGATTTGAATCAGCATTAAGTGTTACCATCTTATCAGGCATATTATATGTTATAGTTGCTATTACTCCTATTAGACAAATAATTACTAAATCATTACCACATAATATGAAAATAGCTATTGGTGTTGGTATAGGGTTATTTATAGCTTATATAGGATTATCTAATTCAGGAATAATAACTACAGGTAGTGGTACATTAACTGAAATTGGTGATTTTAAAAATCCATTAATAATATTAGCTGTTTGTTTAATGTTTTTAGGACTTGTACTTCACTTTACAAAAGTACCAGCTTCAATAGTTATTACAATGATTGTTGGAGCTATAATATTAGTTATATTATGTGTAACAGGTGTTGTTGTTCCTAAAGATTCTAATGGTAATGATTTAGAAAATTATGGTTTATTAGGATCATACCAAGACTTTTCTACATTTAAAGATGTAATAAAAGCTGGATGATTAGGATTTGCAAATAAACAAATGTGAATGTCTCCAATGACATATATTGGTGTATTATCATTTTTATATATGGATTTCTTTGATACTACAGGAAGTTTAATTATTGTAGATAGAATGGGTAAATTTTCAGATACTGATCCTAAATGAATTGGTAAAGCTAATTATGTAGATTCGTTATGTACAGTGGTTGGTGCTGGAATTGGTTCTACAACAGTTACAAGTTTTGTTGAATCATCAGTTGGTGTAGCAAGTGGAGCAAGAACTGGTTTTGCTTCAATTATAACAGCATTATGTTTTGCTCTATCAATTGCAATATGACCAATTATGAATGTATTTATGCCAGTAAATGGTGTTCAACCAATTACTTCGTGTGCATTGGTTATAGTTGGTGCAATTATGATTAGCCAAATAAGATACTTTGAATGAGAAATATTTGCAGATATTCCAATGCTATTTATAACTATGATAATAATGATGTTATCAAATTCTATATCAATGGGTATGGCTTTTGGTGCTGTTGTATATATTCTAATAAACGGATCATTGGGAATTATGCAATTAATCAAAAACAAAAAAAATGTTGTTAATGACTTAACAATGCCAATTAGTGAAACAGAAGATAAATTAAAAACTAGAGAATTTAAGTATTTTAGACGTCTAAATTGAACAATTATTATTGTTGGTATAATAGGTCTAATATACATAATAATTGATCAAATTGACTGAAATTCTATTTAAGAATTAATAAATAATTTTGTTGAAAAATATAGAAATTTATAACAAATTTCTATATTTTTATTTGCTTGACTTGATTAAATAAAATATACATTTTTATATTAGTT
>CASEQO010000032.1 GCA_949290035.1 uncultured Mycoplasmataceae bacterium | reverse complement strand
TTTATTATTAAATATAGTAGGTGTACCAGCATTACCAATGATTACAAATACAAATGGCGATGGTATAAAACATGAAATAGTTTGAGTTTATGTTGATGTTAACTCATATGATAACATTGATGAAAAAAATGATATTGATGAGATCCAACTTTTTCATACAATAGAGGAGCGTCTCCAATGTATCCTCAATCACAATGAAGCCCTCAAAAACTAGCAACATCTAATATTTTATTCCAACACTTTAGTGAAGATCAATTCCAAGCTCCACTAGGATCAACACCTGGAACATTTGGACTTGGTAATGAATTACAATATAACTTTAACAAATTCTTCTGAATGCCATGACCAACACCATATAAAAATAAAATGTTGGCTACAGAAAAAGTTAATCGTATATTAACACAAAAAGGAACTACTAATCCAGTTTATTATGATGGTTATTGATATTTCTTATGAAGAAAACAAGGTACAGATCCAAGTGCAGATGATTTTGGTTCACACTGTATAGAACAAAAACATTATTTAGTTTATCAAACTTGGAAGATAACTATGAGCAATTAGCAAATAAAGATTTAACAATAAATAAGTTAGGTTTTACTAAAGAAGAATGACAATCGATTGCAGTTTCAGGATATTCAAATACTCAGATATTGAATGACACTATAATTTTTGCTAAAGATGATAGTTATGAAACTAATTGACTATTTCTAAATCTAAAAACTAATAAAAAGAAATTATTTAAAGTAAAACATGATTATAACAGTGCCCTTCAAAATTTTAACTTTTACATAGATAGGGGAGAAATATATTGAACTACAAAACAAAGTAGAAGAAATACTATTTATAATAAACTTGAAATAGATCAAGAATTACAAGAAATTTTAAATACTAATGATAAAAACATTAATAATCTTTATAAAAAAACATTATTGTATAGATCGATTTTTAGTGTTTATAAAAAAGATGAAAAAATAACTTCAGATAAACTTAATGAAGTATACAATAACTTATATACTTTAGAAAAAATGATTAATACTAATAAAATTGCTGATGCAAATTTAGCTATTAATAAACTAGAAGAATATTGTAATTCTATAATCCCTATTAAAGATAACCCATTTATATTATTAAACTCTTTAAATGATGTTTATGAATATGATAAAGATGGATTAGAAAGCTTAGGATATTTAAAATGTTGCTCCATTTCTAAAGACTTTTAATGATATCACTAATTTAAGAAAATATGATTCATATGCTATTTTTGATATTTATTATTCAAAAGATAGAAATGGAAAATATACAAAAGTTCTTGAAAACTCTTTACAATCATTAAGACCTAAAGTTAAATTAAGTGATCTTGAAAAAGCAGGATCTAATACTTTTGAAGGATATTATTATATTGAATATCACCCATTATTCTTTGATAATTCAATATCAAGATCTAAAATATTTCAAGTAAAATATTCTTCATTAAATTCAACCCCTGAAATTCTTGGATTAACTACTAGTCAACAACAATGTACAAATTGAAATCCTGGTATTCCAATTTGAGATGAAAGAAAAATGTTAGTTCAATGTAGTTTAAAAAATATACAAAACTCTTCAAATATTAAAGCACATTTAAAATATATTAATTTAGATTCAAAGGTTATTCAAACAATAGATACAAAAAATATTGATAGTTCAAAATCATCACAAATACTAAGTGAGGTTTAAATCCTCCAACAAATAAATCTCATGGAATTTATTATATACAATTAGAAATATCTAACGGAAATAATAAATACAATGCTTATTCAGACTTTTATTTTCATATGACTAAAGATGATGTTAATAATTTTGATTATGAATCATGATCAGAAATAACAAACCTTGTATAGTAAAAAATAAGACATTTTATTGTCTTATTTTTTTATATTTAAATCAATATATTTTACTAACTTATATTTATATATGCTTTAAAGTTTTCATAAATATTATATTTACAACCAGATGTATTGCTTATAAACGCTGTAAATCCTGGTTCTATTAAATCTTTGTCGCTTGAAGATGTTAAACCTCCCCAATATATGCCTATAGGGATATTATTTATTTCTATTTGATTATCAATTATCCTAGATATAGGAAAAACTGGAGATCCAGATGCACCTGATATTAAATTTCATTTATCATCATCTTTTCCTTCTTCAAAAGGTAAATTTGAAACTATTACATTTCCTCTTTGTTTTATCTTATAAGAAGATGGTGTATTTGAAACACCATTTATCCCACTTGCTGATACATTAGGATATATTTTATTGTTTCAAAAATTTGCTTCTAAATATAAATTATCTTTTTTAAGATTTGTTTCAAAATAATATTTATCTGGTTGATTTCCAAAAACTGGAAATCCCCCAATTAAATAACTATCTATATTATTTAAATTTGAAATTAAGTTATTTTGATTCTTTAATCAATCATTAAATGGAAGATTTATATTATTACTATCAATATATGATTTAATTTGATTTCTATTAGATAAATCTTTTATTTCTATCATAGCCATATCTAATGAGTAAAAGTTAGGTGAATTACTATTACCTTCTGAAAATAAATTTATTGAATCATTATTGTTATCACTAATAATACTTACAGAATATTCATTTATTGAATCATTTATGTTACTATCAAAATTATTCATAATACTAGATAATTTATTTCCATTATATTTTTTTAAATCGAAAGTATTTATTTCATTAATTTTATATGGAGATGAAATTGTACCTAATGAATTGTGTGCATTACTATAATATAAATAATCTCTAACTACATGAAAATTAGTTAATAAGTATCAAGAATTATCATGAAATCCATAACTTCATGCAGTACCATAACTAGCATATATTGATAATCCATCATAATATTTTAATGATACTGAGTATGTTGAATCTGTTAAAATTGTATTTGAATTTTTTACATCAGATAGATCCGTATTTGGAGCCAATAAAGTTTCATTATTATCATTTGAATTATTTAATGATGCTTTTACTATATAATAAATCCCAAAAGCAATACCTGTACCAATTGCAAAACCTCCTAAAATATATAAGATGATTATTGCAATATCTTTGGCTTTTGATTTTTTCTTATTTCTTTTAGGGGGGGGTCCATTTTGGACATAATTATCATTTACTCTTTTTTGTAAAAATAATTCAAATTCTTTATCATAACTCATAATTAACTCTTATTTTTATTTATTATTGAATATCTTATAAACTTCATTAGCTGATTTTAAATAAGCTCTTAACAAAGGACCTGAACCTAATTTCTTACTTCCAAAATATCTAACAACAACAATTAGTGTATTTTCTAAATTATTCTTATCTATTATTGAAAATATAGGTAATCCAGCAGTGCCTTTAGGTTCGCCATCATCACACACTTTTGTTTTTACAATATTATTTAAATCTTTAAATTTATATGCATAACAAATGTGTCTAGCTTTCTTATTATCCTTTCATAAATTTTCAATTATTTTATCTATTTCTTCTTTACTATTTATTTGAAATAGATATGAAATGAATCTAGATTTATTTGTTTCAAATTCATATTTATATTCCATATATAAATTATATTTTTTAATTTGAAAAATAATTAACAAAAAAAACAAGTCCAACTTAATAAAAATAAATAATATGATTTATAACAAAAAATAAAAATTAATTTATTTGATTTTGATTAATCTA
>CASEQO010000031.1 GCA_949290035.1 uncultured Mycoplasmataceae bacterium | reverse complement strand
TATATTATTCTTGTTAAAAACAATAAGGGTAAAAAATGAATTTAAAGAAAAAGAAAATTATAGTATATACATTAATTGGAGGAGCATTATCAGGAATAGCTGGTACAGTTTTAACATCTGTTTTATGTACAAAAACTAGATCAACTTCTATATCTAGTGATACAAATAAATTAGAAAACATTCTTCCTTCAGATGATCAAATAATAAATATTAACTCTACACCATTTATTCAAAAATCAAAAGAGTTATTTAAAGAATTTGTAATAAATCAAATTGATCAAAATAAAAAAACATTATGATTTAAATCATTTAATATTGATAATACTTTAAATAAATCAATAGATATATTATTTAATGAAATAGCATTATCAAGTGAATTTAAATCACTTAGTCAATTAAATGATTATGGACTAATTCAGACTAAATTAAATAATATTTTTATGCAAAATTATGAGAAATTATATTTAATTTTTGCAAAAGAAATGGGATGAAATGAAATATATTCAAGAACATTATTTGATAATAATTTTGAATATAATGATTTTATTAATATTACAAAATTATATTCTAATATGATATCAGTTCAAAATAATAAAAATATTTTTAATGAATCTATAAAGGAATTTGAAAATAATGAAAAATTTAATTGATTAAAAGAACAATCAAACACAGGGAATGAAGAGTTAAATATTGTTTCTGAAAAATACTCAAAATTAGAATCTGATGAATGTCAGGCTAATAAAGATATTTATCAAGAATATATAATGTATAAGCATTATGATAAATATGTATTTGAATATGAAAATTCAAGTAATTTTGAAATTAATTTTAAAATAGACAATTTAAATATTGAAAATTTCATAGATATTCCTTTAATTATTAAAAAAAATAGTCGTGATTTAAATAAAATAATTAATGATATTTTAGTATATATTATTAATAATCCTGAAATTTCTTATAAAAAAACCAATGAACTTTATATAAAAATAATTAATAATGAAATAAATTGTATTGATTTTGTTGATGGGTTTATTAAAGAAATACAACCGGATTGAATAGAGGCTTGAGATTTTTTGTATGGGATTATTAAAAACCTTTCTCATAATAAAGACTTATTTAATTTTTTTAATTTTATATCTTCAATAATAAAAAGCTGTTCAGAAATTTTTTTTATAAATAAAAAAGATGTTAATTATATTTATTTAAAATTAACAAAAAATTTAGGATGTAGTATTGAACACTTATTTTCAACATTAATAAATTTAATTGATGATTTTAAGAATTTTTCCCCTAATAAAATTGGTAGTATTGTTTATAACATAAGAGAAATTATAAAAGCTATTACAGGAAGAGAAATAAATTATCTTAGAACACTAGGAACTAAAATATATACTTTTAATTTTCCTAAAATAGCATCGAGTATTGAGAATATTTTGGATGTTGTAAATAGAAATTTATTAGAATTTAATATAAATTTTTCTAACGAAATACATGATCTAAATAAATTTATAAATGATGCAAGTGAATCTTTAGTTAAAATAGCTGATTATATTTGTTCAGGATCTCCAGAATATTTTGGTAGTTCATTAGGACCATTATGATATTTTATTAATTTGATTATATTTGGACCTACTTATTCAAGTAGAGTGGACTTTATTTATGATCCTTTAACAAATACTATTTTTAGTATTCTTGCTACTATTACTTCTCCAATTCATTCAACAGTTGAGTTAATAGTTTTTTGTCAAGAGAATAATATAAATTTTTGAGAGTGATGTAGAGCGCATTATAAATGCATAAGAAATAATTGAGCAACAATGTTTGATCCTCTTAATTGATTCCACTCATGTATAAAAGAATTAGCTAAAAATTTATAGGAAATAAATATGAAAAAGAGTACGAAAATTGCTTTGATTATATGCGGGATATTTTCATTATCTTTTATAACCATAGGTATTACATATGAAATTACAAAACCAAAAACAAGTTCTAAAAATGAATCTACTGCACCAGAAAATAATGAAATTAAATTTTCAAAACAAAATATTATAAATAATTCTGTTTTAATTAAAAAAACTAGTGTTTTTTCATCAAAAGAAGGAAAAAATATAACTAAAGTGGATTATTATACATCTAGATTATTTCTTAATAAAAATAAAAAAATATGTATTGAAGAATGATTTTTATATCAAAAAAACTATTTAGTAGAAAATAATGAAATATTTTTTTTATCAAAGACAGTTTATGAATATCAATATGTTAACGATGCAAACAATATAGATGTTAATAATATAACATGAAAGAATTTTAATGAATTTTCTTATGAAATTAATAATAATTTTAATGAAAATTTTGTAATTAACTCCAACATTACATATCCTTTTGAATCGCTATTTATTGATGTGTTAGCAAAAGATGACTCAACTATATATAATGAATATAATGATTCAAGTAATATTAAAAATATTTTTTATAAGTCAAGCACAGATTATATTGATATATATAATGAAAATTTTTTTATAGAATATAAAATTGATAAAAATGATGTATTTAAATATAAATTTGTTGATTTTGATTATGAAAAAGATATAAATTACAACGAGATTACATACAGTAAGGAAAATTTTTATTTATTGGAAAACACATTTTATTCAATAAATTTTCTAACGTTATCATTAAAAAATAGTTTAAATAATAATTTTTTATTTGGATCGTTGTTATATATTAAAAATCCAATACCATATATTTATATTGGTTCTGAATATAATATGTTTGTTGTCTTTATTCATGAATTAATTCATCGTGGTTATTAAATTGTGAAGAATAAAAGAATTAAATATTATTTAATATCATTTTTATTAACAATTTTACTTGGTGCTTCAATAGGAATGATATGTAATTTTATTATAAAAAATCCAAAAATTGAAAATAAAATGAATATAGCACAAAATTGAATTCTTGATTCTATAAAAGAAAGACAAATTCTTATAAAATTAGAAGTACATTATAAATTTAATAATGTAGAGAAAACAAATATAAATTATTACAATGCATATATTTATTAGAATAATGAAATTTTAATACCATTAGAATTATTTGATAATTCATATTATATTAATAATAAATGTTCTATTTTGTCAAAGAAAATATCTTATATTAATTTTAAAGAAAATGACAATTTCATAAAAAATACTAATGATATATGATTAAATAAAAAAGATATAACTAATTTTACAAACATAAATAATAATAAAATTTATGGTAATTCTATACTATGTAATTTAGGTTGAAATTTTAAATTAAATACTATAAATCTATTAAGTAAAGAAAATTTTTTAAGATTAAATAATTATAAATATTTATACTCATCAATATATTTAGAAAATGATAATATTTATTTTATTATTAAAGAATGTTCAATAAAAGATGTATATCATAATGCTATTAATGATGAAATTATATTATCTAATAATATAGATGTAATTATTGATAAATCATTTTCAATAAATATAAATACATTTATTAGAAATAATGGAACTATTGGTTCATTTATTGTTGATCCAATAGGAAAAATAATAGGAATACAAAATTCAAATTTGTATAATAATGAAGTTATATTTTATGCATAAGTTAAAAATTAATAATTCTATTATTGTTAAATTTATGATTCCTATGTTATTTTTAATATGATTTATTTTAACTACTTATATTTCTATTGATTTAGGCATTCACATCAATAATATATCTGAATATTTTATATATTTAAAAACTGGTATAGATATTAATGAATTAAATAACTTTACTTCAAATGCAAATGATATTTTAAAAGAATCATATTATACATATTTAAATAATTTAAAATTATATCCTCCTATAGGTATGACAGAAGATTATTTATTAAAAATAGATTACATGCTAAAAATATCATTTATTCCAATTTATAATTGAATTAGATTAATAGTTATTTCTATAATTGATTTTTTAGTTTTTGTAACTTTAATATTTTTATTAATTAAGACCAGAAAATATTATGTAGATAAGATTAGAT
>CASEQO010000030.1 GCA_949290035.1 uncultured Mycoplasmataceae bacterium | reverse complement strand
ATATTCATTTTGTTATTTAATTTTTTTATATAATGTGTGACATTTTCGCTGAAAATAAGGGGCGGTAATTCACTGACATTCAACAATGTTAATATTTAATTCCACTTTAAAATGTTAAATTTTAAGCAAAAATTTACATTTAATGATTAGTTTTTATTTTGTTAAATTTACATTTAATGATTAGTTTTTATTTATCTATATTAAAATAATATAGATAAATTTTATATTATATGGAGAAATATATATGGCTATTGATGCTAAAAAAATTAAAGAATTAAGAGATTTAACTCAAGCTGGATTTTCTGATTGTCAAAAAGCATTAGAAGAATCTAATGGAGATATAGAAGCAGCTATTAAATTTCTAAAAGAAAGAGGAATAGCAAAAGCTGAAAAAAAAGCTGGAGCTATTGCTACAGAAGGAATAACAGATATTTTAACAGATGATGCTAACAAAGCATTAATCATAGAAATAAATTCCCAAACAGATTTT
Source organism: uncultured Mycoplasmataceae bacterium (assembly GCA_949290035.1). GTDB lineage: Bacteria > Bacillota_I > Bacilli_A > Mycoplasmatales > Mycoplasmoidaceae > CAMREV01. The sequence continues at coordinate 5,053 of CASEQO010000030.1, read as the reverse complement.
GTTGCTCAAAATGAAGAGTTTATTAACTTATCAAACGAAATGAAAAAAGTTATTCTTGAAAATGATGTTGTTGAAGTTAAAGAAGTAGAATCATTAGTTTTATCAAATGGATCTACTATAAAAGAATCTTGTGCTGAAGCAACTGGTAAAATTGGGGAAAAAATTAGTTTTAGAAGAGCTGGTATAGTTACCAAAAAAGATAACCAAACTTTTGGTTTATATGTACACCACAATAAAAGATATTCTGCTATTGTAGTTGTTTCTGGAAATATAAGTCAAGATGTTGCTAAAGATGTTGCAATGCACTTAGGGGCAATGAATCCAAAATTCTTAAATAAAGAATCAGTTGATCCAACTTGATTAGAAGAAGAAAAACAAAGATTAATTAACCAAACAATAGAAGAAGGGAAACCACAAGAATTTGCTGAAAAAATTGTTAATGGTAGAATGAATAAATTATTAGCAGAATATTCATTTGAAGATCAACAATTTGTAAAAGATCCAAGCATAACTATTAAACAATATTTAGAACAACATAATTCTAAATTATTATTTATGAAAAGATTTGAACTTGGAGAAGGTATAGAGAAAAAACAAGTTGATTTTGCTGCAGAAGTAGCAGAACAAATGAAAAAATAAAAATAGTGAATTATCACTATTTTTTTACAAAGGTATAAAATATGTCAAAAAAAGAAAATATTTTAATTAAATTAAGTGGCGCTTTCTTAAAAGGAGATGATGGAATAATTAATCATGAAAAAGTTAATAAGTTAGCAGATGAATTAATTCAATCATCAAATTACTATAACATTGGAGTTGTTATAGGTGGTGGAAATATTTGAAGAGGAAATATATCTAGCAAAATTGGAATGGATAGAAGTGCTGCAGATGAAATGGGAATGCTAGCAACTATAATTAATTCTTTAGCATTAAAAAGTGCTATTAATGCTAAAAATAAAAAAGCTATAATTTACTCTTCATTAAGTATCCCAAGAATAGTTAATGAACATAATACATATAATATTAAAAAAGATCTAGATGAAAATAATATTGTTATATTTGCAGCTGGAACTGGTATGCCATTTTTTTCAACAGATACAGCTGCTGCACTTAACGCTTCACAAATAAATGCTAAATATATATTAATGGGAAAAAATAATATAGATGGTTTATATGATAAAGACCCAAATAAATATAGTGATGCGCAATTTATAGAATCTATTTCATTTAATGATGTTATTTCAAGAAAACTAGCAGTTGCTGATTTAACATGTATGACTATGTGTCAAGAAAACAATATAGATATATTAATATTTGATATTGAAAAACCAAATAGTATTCCTAACGTTTTAAAAATGCAAGGAATATATTCTCATGTTTATAATGAAAAATCATTAAATGATCAAAATAACAGTATAAATCAAGATAATAATACTAATTTTGAAAACAGTAAAAATGAACAATCTTTTTTTGAAAGTCAAAAACAAAATAATTTAGATTTTAATTTTATGTTTGAAAAAAATAATGATTATTCAATTAATAATTCAAGTAATTTAGAACAAGAAAATATAAATAGTAATAATTTAGAAAATAATAGTGATTTTCATAAATTCTTCAATAAAGAAGAATTTAAATCAGAACCAAATTTATATTTCAATTATGACACAATAGATGAAGATTTAAAATCTATAGATTCAAATGACAATATTGTATATAACAACAATTATATGAATTATGAATCTATTAATTCAAATAAAGAATTTAATAATAAGCAAAGTTATGACAATATAAAATCTAGTAATAAAGTATTAGAAAAAATAAATGAAATTTACAGAAAAAATAATTGAAGAAAATAATAAATATTTATAAGGTAAATTTAATATGGAATGAAAAGTATACGAACAATCTTTTAGTGATGAATTTCAAAAGAAAAAAGAATGATTAGCAAATGAATTTTCTAAAATAAAAACAGGAAGAGCTAACCCAGCAATTTTAGATTCAGTAAGAGTTAATTATTATGATACACCTTCTAGAATCATAGAATGTGCTAACGTTAATGTAACTGATGCTAGAACTATAATTATTAAACCATATGAAAAACATATGGTTAATGAAATAGTTTCAGCTATTTCAAAAGCTAATTTAGGAATAAATCCTCAAGCAGATGCAGATTCAGTTAGAATTGTTTTTCCTGCAACTACAGAAGAAACTAGAAAAGAATCAGTTAAAAAAATTAAAGAAATTTTAGAAAATGGAAAAATTCAAGTTAGAAATATTAGAAAAGATATCCAATCTAAAATTAAAAATGATAAAGAACTTAGAGAAGATGAATTAAAACAATATGAAAATAAGTTAGATGAATTAACTAAAAAATTTAATCAAGAATTAGATTCTATGTTTTATAAAAAAGAGCAAGAATTAATGACAATATAATGAAAAATAAATTAAATCATGTTTCTTTTATAATGGATGGAAATGGTAGATGAGCAAAATCTAGAAATAAATCTAGAACATATGGTCATTTACAAGGGATTAATGTAATCCCAAAAATTATAGAATACTCAATAAAACAAAAAATTAATAATTTATCTTTTTTTGCTTTTAGTACTGAAAATTGAAATAGATCTAAGTCCGAAGTTACATTTTTACTTAAATTATTAGAAAAAAATTTATCAAAAAAAATAATTTCTAAGGCAAATGAATTTGGTATAAAAGTTATTTGAATTGGCTTTGAAAAAAATCTTTCTAAATCATTGATTAAAAAAATTAATTTTTTTGAAGAACAAACAAAAAACAATAATACCATAAATGTTTACTTTTATTTTAATTATGGCTTTAAAGATGAATGCGAATGCGCTTTAGAAAAGATTAAATTAAGTAAAAATAGCAATGAACATTTTGAGGATTATTTATTAACTAAAGATGTTCCACAAATAGATTTATTAATAAGAACTAGTGGTGAAAAAAGAATAAGTAATTTTTCTTTTTATCAATTATTATATTCAGAAATAATTTTTGAACCAACATTATGACCAGATTATAATGAAGATATATATTCAAAAAATATAGAAGAATTTTATTCAAGAAAGAGAAGATATGGAAAAGCATAATCACATACTAAAAATTAATGAAATAACAACTGAAAAGAAAAATATGTTTTTTAAAAAAACCATATTTTCTATTTTTATTTTTGTTTATATTTTAATTGGTGTAATGTTTTGTGCATTTTCTAACATTGAATGAACAAAATATTTATTTTTTGAATTAGAATGAAAAGATAATGATATATATGTTATTCAATCAATTTTTGCAATACTATATATGTTATGGCTTATTCCATTTTTAATAGGTGCAATTTATGAAATAAATAAATTGTATTTTGGAACAAGAAGTAAATTATCTTTTAATCTATTATTAATTTCAGGATTGATATTAGTAATATGTCCAAATGTTATGCTTATTTATTTTAGATACTATCAATTTATTTGAACTTCATCAATTGAATCAATATATACATTTAGATATTTTATTATTTGTTTAGTTGCAAGTGCTATATTATCTTTTTTTTCATATTTATTTTTAATATTTAAATATAAAATTAATGATCCTAAAAAATTTATTTCTTTATTATTAATAATTGCATTGTCTTATTTAGGGGTATTTTCAATTATTTTTGTAGGATTGTTAAAAGGTTGAATAGTTGTATTATATTTCTTTATAATAGCTGTATTTTCAGATACGTTTGCATATATATTTGGTATGCTATTTGGAAAACATAAAATGGCACCAATAATTTCTCCTAAAAAAACTTGAGAAGGTTTTGGTATTGGGTTAATAGTTACTACATTACTATCAGTATTGATATTTTATGGATTATCTTTTCAAAAATTACCAGAAGGATTAAATGATAATTTTGCAAATACATCTGAATTAATTTTGCATTGAGATGAAATTTATAATGCAAAAAAAGTATATATATATTTATTTGTATGTGCATTTATAATAGTAATTTCAATTTTATCTACAATGGGTGATTTGTTTTATAGTTATATTAAAAGAATGCATAATATTAAAGATTATAGTAAATTATTAAAAGAACATGGTGGTATATTAGATAGATTTGATTCTTGATTTATGTCTTTTTCTATTTATTCATTAGCATTATTTTTTATAACTGCTATAACTGATTCGCAATTATGAGTTTATTAATAAAATAATTATGAGAAATAAAATTAATTTACTTTATATACATGGGATAACTGTTGATAAAAATTCAAACAAACCTCTAGAAGAAGTTTGTATAGAAAAAGATATAAATTATTATAGTTTAGATTTACCATGACATGGTGAATGTAAACAAGAAAATATTGAGTTATCAATTCCAGCTTATGCAGATTATGTTAGAGAATTTATTTTAGAAAATAAAATTAATCATAATTTAATAATATTTGGGCATTCTATGGGTGGCGCTATATCTATGAGTTTAACTTCTAGATATGCAAAAGAATTAGATATTAAAAGGTTAATTTTATTAGATCCACTTAATAGTAGTGTTTTAAAATATACAAAACATTTAATGTTACACCCTGTTACAACATTAATAAAGATAAACACTATGAAGTCAAATGAGAATGCTAAAGAAAATCATTATATTATTGATTGAATAAATAGGATATCAAAAACTATACCAAATCATAAAAAAATGAAAATATTAAAATTGTTTTTAAATATAACATCAAAAGAATCATTGTTTAATTTAGATGAACAAGCTAAAAAAATCAATGTTCCAACAGATATAATTTTTGGATCAGAAGATTATATAATTCCTTTTAAAGATTCATTTGATCATTTACATAATTTAAATGAAGTATTTAATTTTTATGTTATTAATGATTCTGGACATGCACCTCATGAAGATAATCCTAAAAAGTTTAAAAAATTAATGAGAGAGATAATTTAATACAACATGCATTATAAATAATTATTTAGGTAAACATATATGGATAGAAAATATATTAGAAATTTTAGTATTATAGCTCATATTGATCATGGT
>CASEQO010000029.1 GCA_949290035.1 uncultured Mycoplasmataceae bacterium | reverse complement strand
TTATTTTATTTTGAAATAAATAAAAATATAATATTTTATTTACAAGTTTTTATTTAGAAATTATTTGAAATTCTTTTGCAAATGATTTTCCTTCTTCTTGATTTAAAATTTTTAATCAAGAATCTTCATCAATTTCAATAACTAATTCTTTAGCTATTATTCTTAATAATCAAACAAAATTAGCAAAATTACCAATAGCTGATGATTTAACTTCTAAAGATGAGTCATCGTATATTATATAACTTCCCATATTTCATATATGACTATATTGATTTGTAAACTCTCCAATTATTAAAATTGGATCATATTTTTTAATTTCTTCAAAAGTTAATTTATTAACTTCTCTATAATACATTAACATTGGAACTGGATATGTTCCTGGAATATATTTTATTTTCATAGAATATCTCCAAATTTTAAATCTTAAACATACATATTATTTTTTGATATTTTATGTTGCTTTATATTAATAATAATTCATTTTACTCAAAAATATAAAGAAACTATTGAAGCTATTGCAAATAGTGGGAATGTTCAAGCATCCATATATTTGAAATAATTGGTAGCATTTGGTCACAATTTATCAAAATACAATGAAAATATTACTCCAAATGATACAACAAAACCAATTGCTAAAGCATACACTAAACACACAAATCATTGAGGTAATCTCTTAATTTTTACACCTCTCATTGCAGGCAATAAAATTGTTCAACCAACACATAATATTGAATAAACACATATATAAATATATGCATATGCTTTGTGATCTAATACATGAACTAAAATTGATGTAGATTCATTTATTTGTTTTTGAGTATTGTATAACAATAAATTTGATATTACATTCACATCTAATGATGTGTATTGAATATAATTTACATATCAATCTTTTAAATCAATTAAGAATTGTTGTTCTGTAGTATGAGTTTGACTAAATATTTTATCAATATGAGTTATAAATCATAACTTAAAATCTTTTAAATTAGTATTTTCTATTCAATCTTTTCATTGCTTCATTTCAGGTGTCTGAATTCATTTTTCTAATTCTGTTTGTATAAGATTTGTATCATTTGTTTTAACTGCATTTATTAAGTCTATTGGAATTTGAGGAAGAACTCTTGGAGGTAAATTATTAATATTAGATAAATCAATAATTGGTTTTCCTGTTAATCTATTAACTGGAATTGAACCTTGAAAAGGAGGTACCATTTCTACAACTAATCCATTATTCATAATATAAAGTGATGTTAATGGATTAATTAAATAAGTAAACCCAACACATAACCCAGTTGTTATTAACATAGATATAATTAAATATTTTCAATATCTTATTCTAATTTCTGAATTTAATTCTAAAGTTTCTCTTGTTACATAGATATCACTAAACTCTATTGCATTTGCAACACCTATACCTATAAAAGGCAAACAATACATTAAATTAAATCACAAAACTCTTGCCATTTGAAAAGATAAAGGCACAAAGTCTTTTAAATCAGTAGTTATTATAATACCTAATAAAAGTAATGCTAGCCCTTTAAAAAAAGCCATAGAAATACTTGCTGCAGAATCTTTTAAAACAAATTTAAAATTACTAAATAATGATTTTATTTGAGATAGAGATAATTTATAAAATTTAAATTTTAATTTTGTATTAATAAATATTAATAAAAATACAATATATAAAATCATTACTATTGACTCACCAGCACCAACTCCATATGTGTTAATATTTGTTAATACTGATAATAAAAATGAAAACAATAAACTAAATATTGTAAAGAAAATTTCAAAATATATTGAATATGATTTTTTATGATAAAAAACATATAATACTAAAATTGATTTTAAACATATTAATAAAATATAAGGAATTGAAGTAAAGATAAAATTGTATCCATATTCTAATGTTAATTGTGTATTTGGTCTATTACATGAAAAATACATATACAAATAAGAACATACCACATAAAAAACTGTAAGTATTATCCCCATAAATATGGAAAGATATACTGATGATGATAGGGTTGCATTAAATTCAATTTTAGCAATACTTGATCTACTTTGTCTTATCTTTTTTATAATACTATAAAAACATCATGTAGCAAAACTTACACCTAATTGCATAAAACCTAATTGAAAAGGAGAAACAAATCCAACAGCCATAACTGCTTGAGCGCCATATTCTGGAATCAAAGCAGATATCATACACAAAAAAATAGGAAAAAATGAATTTAAAAAAGAGAATAGTACGAAAGTAAAAATGTTCTCTCTTTTTTTATATGCTTTATTCGTTTTTCTATTTCATAGCACTATTGAATGTTTTTGTTCTTGATTTAACATTGAATGCATTATATCCTCTATATAATGAAATTATAATTATAATAATTGTGTTTATTATAAATCTATTTTATAAAATGGAGTAAAAATTATGAATTTTAAAAATTTAAATGTAAATTCTAGAGTAATAGAAAATTTAAATAGAATAGGCATAAATAAACCAACAGATATTCAAATCAAAACAATACCACTAATTTTAAATAAAAGTAACTTGATTGCTATGTCGCAAACAGGAAGTGGAAAAACAGTAGCTTTTATTTCTCCTATTATTACAAATTTAATTAATAATAATTTTTCAAAAGTTTTAATTATTTCTCCAACAAGAGACTTAGCTAATCAAATTTTTGAAAATACTAAACAATTAACAAAAGGAACTAATATTGTTGTTGGTTTATTTTATGGTGGTGTAGGGTTTGATAGACAAATAAGAACAATTAATCAAAATCCCAATATCTTAATTGGAACTCCAGGAAGACTAATTGATTTATACAACAAAAAATATTTATCTTTTGAAAACATAGATTATATAGTTCTAGATGAAGCAGATGAGATGATTAATATGGGATTTTTAAAAGACTTAAATAAAATCATTTCATCAATAAATATGTCAAAAAGTAAAATAGCTTTATTTTCAGCAACTATCTCTAGTAACTGTATGGACTTTATAAAAAAATATGTAGCTAACTTTGAACAAGTAAATATTAATTGTGAAAATAATAAGCCAGATATCCAACAAATAGCATATATTGTAGATAAAAAAGATAAATTTAATCAATTACTTACAGTAATCAAAAATAATTATAATAAACAAGCTATTATTTTTACTAGAACTATAAAAGAAGCAAAAGAATTATCATATCTATTAACTAAATTTAAATATAAAGTAGAAGCATTACATTCAGATAGAAAACAAACTTCAAGACAAAATGCTATAAAAAAATTTATTAATTATCAAATAGACTATCTAGTAGCTACAGATGTTGCTTCTAGAGGTATTGATATAAACAACTTGGAATTAGTAATAAATTATGGTTCAACCAATGATATACAAACATATATTCATAGAATAGGAAGAACTGGAAGAATAGGTAAATCAGGAACAGCAATATCAATAATTTTAAAACAAGATATTAATTTATTAAAAGAAATACAGAAAAAAACAAATTCGAAAATAAAAATTGAGTATCCCAAAAATGTTAAAGAACACAAAATAAAAACTAAATCTAATAAACAAGCTAAAAAATCATTAGTATTTAAATAAAAAAATCTTTATAGGAATATTAATTAACCTATAAAGATTTTTTATTATGTATATTAATAGAATCCCATTGTAGTTTTAGATGGATATTTAGAAACTCTAAATGTTTCTCTAACTGTATCTACAGGGATGTAATTACTATTACCTCCATTACTTGAACTATTACTACTAGATTTACTAGATCTTCCTATATTAAACATATTTCCAAGAAAAGAAGAAAACGAGCTTAATAACATACTAGCTCCTATTGATATATTTCATCACATAAAATTTTGCCTCCATAATTGATTTTATAAAATTATTAATTATTTGGGGGAAATATATCTAAATATACCCCCCATTAATATATAAAAGCAATTTTTTTAAAAATGAAAAATTTTTTTTCAAAATTTACTAAAAATATAAATTATTTATTGTATTTTATACCATATTCTTTTAAAGAATTTATATTGGAAATAAATCTTTTTATGTTAAATAGTTATAAAATATTCTAATTATATTTTCATTTTATGAAAATAATAGTTATTTAACATATAAAGATGCTTCTAAAATAATTGTAGATGAAATACAAAACAAAGCATATATTAAAAAGGGATTTATAGCTGTTTCTAATAAATAAAAATACTAGTTTAATAACTAGTATTTTAAATTCTAATTTTAATATAAAAACCCTGGCATTATAATCAATCCAACTATTCCTCCAATAATTGGTCCTAATACAGGAACATAACTATATGATCAATCACTTTTAGATTTAACATCTATTTTTCTATACAAAATAAAATAAACTAATCTTAATGATAAATCTCTAAATGGGTTTAAAGCGTAACTTGTTAAATTACCTATACCATACCCTATACCTAATACTATTATGGATATAATTAAATTTCTAATAATAGCATTATTGCTATTTGTAAAATAATTTAATGCAATTATTGATATTACCAAAATAAAAGTACCAAATATTTCACTAGATAAATTAAGTGTAGTATTTTTAATGTTTGGAGATGTATAATAACAAGATCTTAATATTGCAAAATCTTTATTATCTTTTATTTGTTTATTAAAAAGAAAACTAACTAAAAAACCAGCACACATCCCACCAAGTAATTCAAATAACAAATACATTATTCCATTACCTATTGGTATATATCCATCACTCAAATTACTTCCTTTTATCATTCCAATTATAACAAATACAGGGTTTAAATTACTTTGTGTGAAAGTAATTAATTCATCATAAGGAATATTATTTGCTTTACCATATATTGCACTAAAGATTCCTACTTGCATACCTACACAAGTAATTAATCCAATAAATAATCCTAATGATATTGCTAATACTATTCATCCTGTAGGATTGCTTTTATATTGAAATGATTTTAATTTGAAATTACAAATACAAGCACATAGAAAAAATAAAAATATAAACATTCCTATGAATTCTCCAAATGAAGTTATAAAAACATATGAAGTATCATCAATGCTTATATTAATATCTCCTCAAGCTATATATTTATTCATTTATAAAATTCATTATTAAATTATAGTAATCATTTGTAATTTCTAAAAACGGAATATGTCCTGCATTTTCAAATGTATGTATTTTAATATTCTCATTTTTCTTTTTAAAATTTTTAGATGTTGTTTTGTGGTTAATACAACCATCACCTTTACCTACTATTAATAATGTAGGAACTTTTAAGTTCTTTTCATTTTTCTTTAATATTGATAAATTTTTAATTGAAGCCATTTGTCATTTTAATTTTTTGAAATTCTTTTTATATTCTTTTTGAATTTTCATAACATGATCTTTTTCTTCTTGTGTTACTTTAGAAGTATCACTATAGTAATGGTGCATTATGATGTTATAAAACTTATCAATTTGCTTTGGTGTTTTAGGATTAAATTTAAATAAGAAATTAAATACTTTAGTAGTTCCTTTTGAATTCATAGGAGTTACTATAATCATTTTCTTAATTAAATCTGGTATCATTTGAGAAACCATAACAGCTATTCCGCCGCCCATAGAATGGCCAATTAAAATAATATCTTTTAAATTTAATTGTTTAATTAATTCAGCAACTTCTTTTGCATAAGAATAAGGATTTAATTGTTTTTTGTTTTTTAATGGTGTTATTCCATGACCTGCATGTTCAACTGCATAATAATTATAATCTTCTAATAGATCTGAAAAATAATTGTGATAATTAGAATTTACTGCATATCCATGAATAAAAAATATATCACCTTTAGCTTTTTTTGAAGCAGGTTTAAATTGATAATATGGATATAAATCAGTTTTTAATGTATATGACATATATATTTACTCCTATATATTTAAAGTATTTTTACAACGCTTACAAATTTGATTTTGCTTATCATATATTTGTTTATAATTATTTCAACATCTTTCACATCTTTCATATGATCTATTTTCTACTTTAATTTGTGTGTAAACGTTTTCAATAATAATTTCTGCTACATTT
>CASEQO010000028.1 GCA_949290035.1 uncultured Mycoplasmataceae bacterium | reverse complement strand
TCTTTATAAGTAGCTTTTAATCTTAATTTATTGTTATTTCATGATAAATCTATATTACTTAAATTTAATGTTTTATCACTAATAACTTCAGCTCAAGAATTATTTATATATCTTTCTCATTTAAAAATAGTTTCACTAGAATGATCACTATTATCATAATAAGTTAATTGTGGTTCTATTGTTAAAGTTGAATTTTCATTGATAGTATATTTTTCATTAGAAAAGCTAATAGAAGCAAAATTTCTATTATTTATATTGATATAAATTGGAGGTGATTCTATAGAATTAGAATTAACATTTACTATAGCTTTAATTTGGGTAGTTCCTATTCAATCAGGAGTTAATTGAATATTATCAATAGTTTTAGAGGTTGAAAATTCTTCTCAATTTCCATTTTTATTTCTTAATCAAGAAAATGTTGCACTAGGATCAATTCTAGTATTTGGATCATTGTTAAATAATAAATTAGCGGATATGTTATCTCATAAGTTGTATTGAGAATTCACCCCTTGTATATTAATACTTGTTATCTCATCAATTGCCATATCTTCTTCATATCTATATGCTGTATATGTATCATCACCATTGTCTACAAATCCAGCAGGTGTTCATGGCATATCATGAGTTGGTGGTTCGCCTCAACTTTTAGGATAAGCGAATGATCTTGCATTTGGGAATTCTGAAAATGATGTATAATTTCATATATTTCTACTATAAATAACATCACCAGTTATTTTTGAAAAACTACCGAAGGAAAAAGGCTTACAATATCCAAATCCATCAGGTAATACAAAACCATCATTTGGATATTGTTTAAAATCTCTATGAGTTATTTGTTCAATAGTATTACAAGTTCAACAAAAAAGTTCGGTATACATTTCCTGTAATTTCGATGGTAATTTTATTCTTTTTAAATTATTAGACACATAGTAAAATGCATAATTATCTAATACTTTTACCCATATTTTTTTACTATTATAAGTTATAAAATCAGGTATTATAGCTTCTTCACCATCGCCTGTTCATCTAACAAGTCTGCATCCTCCATTATCAAAATTATCGTATATTTCATACTCGCCACCATCAATTGTGACATTTTTTGGTTGAATACTACTATCTAAATTAACTTCTTTTTCAAGAGTATTACTATTTTTTAAATCATTTGATGAATTAATGAATAATAAATACCCCCCCCGAGATTATTGACATCAGAGATAACAAACAAATAGTTTTTCTAAACTTCATATAAAAGCCTAATTTATTAATATAGATAAAATTATAATTTAAAAAATCATTTTATTTAAAACATAATCTTAATCTATTCTTTTAAAATCATATACATTTCTATAATATGAATTTAAAATAGAACTACTTTGAATTAGATAATCATTACCATTATAATGATTTACAAACATAAAGAATACTCTATTATCAGCACTTGATGATTGTTTTATAACTTTATTATTAACTTTAACACTAGCTCATGAAGAAAATTCTGTTGTATACATTTTATAATCAACATCAATTTCTCTTCACCTAATTGTATTTGTACCCCAAACATTAGGTAATCATGTTATTTGAGATGAATCAAAAATGTCACTTCCTCTATTTCTAGAACTAGAATTTCTATCATATTTAATTGTTAATTCAACATTATCTCCTGTATTAATTGTAGCTCCAGATCAACTTTCAATAATACTAGACACTGGTATTTTCTTTTGACCTCAATTAGATATTGATTGTGTAGAAGTACCAGATATTACAAATGTTAAAGTATTAAAATTAATATTTGTCATTGAAACTGATACATTATTAAAGCTTAAATCATTAAATAACGAATCTGATACAATTTTATTTACTAATGCAAACGATCTAGTCACACCATACTTATTCAAAACATTAATTGCATTTTGAACACTGATTGATCCAGTGTTGATTGTTCCGTTTGGTTTTTTAATTTGATTTATTAATAATTCAGAATCAGATGGCATTTGACTAGTTGTTCATTGTTTTTCTTTAAAATCATTAAATATTATAGTTTTGTCAATCGAACCTTTATTATTATTGGAATTATATAAAGTTATATTAAATGTAATACTTCTAGATGATTCATCACAAACTTTTCAATTAACACTTAAATTATCTTCTCAACTATATCCATCTGGTAATTTACCATATGTAAATATTTTATTTTTATTTTCTATAACTTTTTGTATTATTCAATTGTCATCAATTGATGAATCACTTGCTAAAACATTTGGATCACCAAAAGGATATTTATCAGTTGTAGAATCAAATTTTATATCGTAAGCAACACCTTTTTTAAATCCAGTGAATATTATTGTGTTACTTCTGATAAAACCTAAATTCGATGGATCATTTGAACTATCACCTAAATAAATTAAGAAAGAACACTTACCTTGATCATTAAAAGATGTAAAAATATCTATTTTAATATTTTTGTCTCAATCAAAATTGCTTGGGATATTAGGTGGAATTTTAAAAAATCTTTCTTTGTTTTCAATAACTTTTGTTTTTACATAACTATATGAACTAGAAGGAAGTATATTTGGGTCTCCATAATCAAATGTAGATATATTATCTTGAAATTCGATTGTATAATACCCTGATTGATTATTATTATTTGGATCTTTAAAGCCTGTAAATTTTATTGTTTTATTAATTGATGTTTTGTTATTATTAGCGTTATTTAATTTTAAATTAAATGTTATGTAGCAATCATTTTCATTTGCTTGTAAATTTTCAATAATAACATTATTACTTCAATTAAAATTTATAGGAATGTTTGATGGAATTTCAAAAAAATCATTTTTATTATCAATAACTTTATTTTTTATTCAAGTCTCATTTATTGATTGATCACTTGCTATTTTGTCATAAGTACCATATGCGAATTCACTTTGCTGTTTAAAATCGATACTATAACTTGCATCAATAAAATTTATAATAATATTATTTTTGGAAGCTAAAAGATCATTATTTTGATTATAAACATTTACACTTAATTTATAATTTCCAGATATATTTGAGGTAAATGAAACTGTTTTTGTATCACTATTAGTTAATGTTAAATTTGGATTGTCACATGTTCATTGATATATATAATTCGAATCATAAGGTGCAACATTTACACTTAATTGATTAGTTGTAAAAGTATCATAACTTGAATTTGGAATTACTTCTAACTCATAATTGTTAACATTAATTGTTATTGAATTAGAAGCGATAAGTTCTGATTTTTGCAAATCTCTATAAACATTTACAGTTATTGTATAACTACCAGTAGATATTGGTTTAATAATTACTTCGCTTTCATTAGGAGTCATATTTATATCAGATCTATTACAACTAAATTCATAATATGCATTTGATAAATCTGAAGGACTTAATGTTGTAGTTAATGTATAAGAATTATTAATATATAAATTACTAGTTGGATTATTAAATATTATTGAATAAGTTGGTGTAACTGGAGGAGTAGATTTTAAAAAACCTGTAAATGTTATTATTTTTGAAATTGTTGAATCATTTGATGAGTTGTTTGATGAATTTACTAAACTAACTTGAAAACTTAATTCTCCTTTTAGGTCATTTGAACTAATGATATTTATAGATAAATTTGAATTTCAATTATAATTAGACGGAATATCATTCAATATAAAAAATTCATTTATATTATCTATTATTTGATTCTTAATTCATTCTTGATCTTTACTAGAGGCAAGCTTGCTTGAAATTCCATAATTATAAATAGATTTTGAATTAAATGATATTGAATAATATTTCAATTTAAATCCTGAAAAATATAAATCTTTAGAAATACTTTTTCCTTTACCGTCACTATTATTTAATTTACATTTAAAATTAACAATACCTTCATAATCATTTGAAAGAATATTACTAATAGATAAATTTTCTTCAAGAAAATTCTTATTTATATTAAGACCATTATTAAAAAATCATCCTCTTTTAGAAATTACCAATTCTTTTATTTCAATGTCAGTTACATTAGAAGCAAACATATTTTCTTTATTTAAAGTGTGGTAATCATGATTGTCATTAAAAGTGATTTCTTGATATTCATCACTTTCATTTTCTTCGTTATTTTTGTTAATAGAATTTTTTGAATTACTACATGAATTCAAGAATAATACAATAGGTGAACTTATAAGTATTATTGATGAGATAAAAATTAAACCAAATTTAAAATTTTTTTTCATATTGATAACCTAAAAAAGCTTATAACTATATTTTTATATTAAATGATTTTTTGTCATATTTAAAATAAAAATAAAATTTTTTTATACAAGTTGTAATTTTGTATACGATAAAAATAGATTTCTATAAGTATAGAAATCTATATAATATTAAGCTTTACCTAATGAACCAAATAATTTTAATTTTTCTAATACAGTATCTTTAACTGCTTGAGTACCAGGTTTTAATAATTTTCTAGGATCAAATCCTTTAGCTTTTGTATCTTGATCTTTTTTATCGATTATATATTTTCTAGTAGCTTGCGCAAAAGCAACTTGACATTCAGTGTTTACATTAATTTTACAAACACCTAAAGAAATAGCTTTTTTAATTTGACTTTCTGGTATACCTGTTCCACCATGTAATACTAGTCCCATATTAGGTATAGTTTTTTTAATTTCTTCTAATGTTTTAAAATCTAAACCTTTTCAGTTTTTTGGGTATAAACCATGAATATTACCAATACCTGCTGCTAACATACAAATATCTAATTTAGATATTTCTTCACATTGTTTAGGATCAGCAACTTCTCCTTGACCTGTAACACCATCTTCTTCACCACCAATTGTACCAACTTCAGCTTCAACAGTAGCATTATATTTTTTAGCTAATTCTACTAATTCTTTTGTTTTAGCTAAATTTTCTTCAAATGGTAAATGAGAACCATCAAACATAACTGAAGTAAATCCTGCTTCAAGAGCTGCTTTAGCACCTTCATATGAACCATGATCTAAGTGTAAAGCAACTGGAACTGTTATATTCATATAGTTAATTGAGTTATTAACCATATCATAAACATTTTTAAATCCGTTTTGATATTTAGCTGCACCTTCAGAAATACCAATAATAACTGGTGAATTTGATTCTTGAACAGCTTCTAAAATACCTTTAATTCATTCTAAATTATTAGAATTAATATGTGCTATAGCATAT
>CASEQO010000027.1 GCA_949290035.1 uncultured Mycoplasmataceae bacterium | reverse complement strand
TAATCATACTTCTATATCATATGTTTTTCTTGAACTAAATCCCATATCTCCTGTACACAATAATATAGTTCTATATGGCAATTTTAAGTCAACTAAAATAGATTCAGCTTGTTTTACCATTTTTTCTAACATTTCATTTGATTGCTCTGGTAAACAAATATTTACTAATTCTGATTTTAGAAATTGATGTTGTCTTATAACACCTTTTACATCTCTACCTGTTGCTCCAGCTTCAGATCTAAAATTGTAAGATGATGCTGTTACTTTATAAGGTAATTCATCTTTATTTAAAATTTGGTTAGAAAAATAATTAGTTAGTTGAACTTCTAATGTAGGTGATAAATAATAATCTTTATGATTTACTCTAAATAAATCTTCTTCAAATTTTGGTAATTGTCCAGTACCTATTAAAGAAGAACTATTTATAATTAATGGCATTATAAAATATTCATAACCACCAGACATATTTTTTTCAATTGTAAATTGTTGTAATGCGTTCATTAATAATGCACCTTTACCTTTATAAATTGAAAATCTAGACCCTGTTATTTTTGTAGCAAGTTTAAGATCAATTAACTTTTTTTCTTCTCCTAAATCTCAATGTGATTTAGGATCAAAATTAAATTTAGTTGGATTTGAAAATTTTCTAATTTCTTTATTATCATTTTCATCTTTTCCATAATGAACATCTTCTAATGGAATGTTTGGAATAGTAAGTAATAATTTATCTAATTGTTCTTTATATGAATTAGACTTTTCTTCAAGCTTTAAGATATCATCATTTATCTTTTTAACTTCTTCTTTAATTTTAGTAATTTCATCTTTTTTATTTTGTGATACTAAAGTTGAAATATCTTTTACTAATTTATTTTTTTTGCAATTTAAATTTTCTAATTCTAAATTTTCTTCTCTATATTTTTTATCTAGTTTAACGATTTCATTAATATCTAGATTCATATTTCTTTTTTTAATAGCATCTTCAACTACTTTTTTATTTTCTCTAATTATTTTTATATCAATCATAATTACACCTTATTTACATATTACATAAAAAAATAATAAACATTTAATGTTCATTATTTAAATAAACTTTTTTTACTTTGTTTTTGCTTTTGTTCATATTCTTTCATTTCTTCATCAAGTTCTAGTCTTCTTGTTTTTAGTTGTTCTAATCTTTGGTTATAAGAAATAGTTTCTTGTTCAGAAATTTCTTTATTATATTTTTCAATTCTTTTTTGTTCACTTTTATTTAATGAATCATCAATATTTAACTGTCTTGTTTTTAACATTTCGTTATATTTTTGAGAAATATAATCAAATTCCTTTTCTTTTGATTCAGAAGTATGATCATTTGAATTATTTTTATTTAACTTATCTTTTTCAAATTCCATAAATTCTCCTAATTTATTAAATATTATATATGATTAAAAAGTTATATTATTATTTTTTAATCATAAGTGAAAATTTAATAAAAATGGTACAATTCCTTTCTTTTTAAGAAATTGTCCCATTTTTTTGTCCCGGTCTGTTATGAAACTTAATTTTGTATCTTAATGTTAAAAAATATTATCTTAATAAATGAAAAATTTATCAAGCTAAATAACCATTTTAAAATAAAAATGTATTTGAATAAAATCAAATACATTATTAATTTAATAAAAGTGTAGTTGTTACAGAAAATAAATGATTTGTTTTTGTTGAAACACTATATACAAAATACGCTACTTCTTCATTATTATCATACATTGTTTGTTTAATATATGGAACAAAAGAATTTACATAACCAAGTTTTTCTAAATCTGATTTTTGGATAGGTAGTACTTCTTTTATTTCATATGAATTATTAATGTTATTTGGAATAAATCCAGTTTCTATTAATTTTGTAATAGTATCAATAGAGAAATTTGGATCTGCTTCAATAAATTTTTCTAAATCTTTTGCTTTTTTATTTATAGCAATATATGAAATAGAAAGTATTTCATCATCTTTAAATGTTTTTATTTCATATAAATCATAATTAGTATTTTCTGCATTAAATAAAGTTTTTATATTTAAATCACTTATTTTTGTAAATTTATGATTATTACCTTGAATAAATAATTTTTTTGCATAGAATAATATATTTAATGCATTAGGTGTAACTACATATCCTTTACCTTTTTTTGAAGATAATATTCCTGCATTTACTAAAACTACTAATGCACTTCTTGCAGTTAAACGACTACAATTAAATTTAATAGCAAGTTTATGTTCACTATAAATTAAGTCTCCAGGAACATAACTTCCTTTTAAAATTTTTAAGCATATATATTCTGAAATATATTTTTTAGAACTTTTCATAATAATATCGCCCTTTCTATTTGGACTTAAATATATTATATATAATTTAAAATAAAAATGGTATTTTAAATTTATTTTT
>CASEQO010000026.1 GCA_949290035.1 uncultured Mycoplasmataceae bacterium | reverse complement strand
ATCAATTTTTTTATAAGAATCTAAAATAGTTGAATGATCTCTATTAGAAAAATAACTACCTATTTTTGAATATGATAGGTTGTTTTTCTTTCTTAAAACATAAATACATACATTTCTAACAAAACTAATTTGTTTACTTCTTAGCTTTGAAATAACATCTTCTTTTGATATTGAATAAACTGAACAAATATTTTCTATTATTATTTCAGGGTTTATTTTTATTTCATTACTTGAATATTCATTTAAAACTTCATTTTCAATAATTTCTGAAATTTTGTTTTCATTTACGATATTTGTGTCTAATTCTGAAGTTAATAAGTAAAATTTAATTTTTTTAATTAATCCTTCAATAATTCTTATATCAGAATTAAATCTATTTGCTATATATTTAATTGCATTATTTGTAAAAGGAATATTAAAATTTTCTTTTTCAATTTTATCTTTAATAATTTCAAATACTGAATCAACATCTGGTTTGCTTATTTCAACATTTAATCCGCTATTAAATCTTGAAATCATTCTATTATCTAATAATAATTGATTAGGTTTTTTATCTGAAGTAATAATAACAATTTTATTATTGTTAATAAGATTATTAAAAATACTAAAAAAGATTTCATTAATTTTTTCTTTTTTAGAAAAAAATTGAATATCATCCACTATTAAAACATCTAAATAATTAAAAGAATCTTTAAAATCTTCTATTTCTTCAATATTTTGAGAAATTATTTTATAAATTTTTCTAACAAAATCTTCACCATTTATAATTAAAACTTTTTTAAAATTATTTTGAAATTCTAATCCTAATGCATTAATTAAGTGAGTTTTACCAACTCCTGGTGTACCGTGGATAAATAGAATATTTGAAATGGTTTCATCGTCAATTAAAATTTTACATGCATTATATGCTTTTTTATTAAATTTACCAACTATAAAATTTGAGAAATTAAGCTTTGGATTTAAATTAGAATCATAAATATTTCTTTTTGTATTATTTTCGAATTTTTCATCAAAAGATAATATTTCAATATTGTATTTTAATAAAGAATAATTATAAAAAAACTCAACAATTTTTTGTTTATAATTGTTAATTAAAATTTTTTTTGAAAATTCATTAGGAGTTTTTAAAATTATTGTGTTATCAATAATATTTTCTACATAAGTTTTAGATATAAATTCATTATAAAAGTTATCATTATCTATTTCTTTTTTTAAATCATTTTTAACTTTTTCTCAAATTTCAATATTTTTCATATTTTTCTCATTTTGTTTAAATTAAGTATAAAAATAATATTTATTTGCTATTTTTATGCTTATATATTAAAATTATTTTATCAATTATAAATATTGAATTCAATTATTTTAAAAAAATAAAGGATTAATTATGAAAAGAACTTTTCAACCAAATAAAAGAAGAAAATATAAAAAACATGGTTTCTTATCTAGAAGTAAAACTTCAGATGGGAAAGATGTAATAGCAAGAAGAAGAAGAAAAGGTAGACATAACTTAACTGTATCTGATCAAAAATAATGATAAACACAATAAAAAAAATTGAGTTTAACGAAATATTTAAAAATTCAGATCAGATGTTTACAAATTTTTTTATTTTAAAATACTCTAATAGTGAAAAATTTAGATATGGTATATCTGTGTCTAAAAAAATATTTAAATCTTCAGTTAAAAGGAATAAAGTAAAAAGACAAATTAGATCTATTTTATATCAATACAAACCATCATTTAATAAAAATATAATAATAGTTGTAAATAAAAAATATGAAATAGATAATTTTTTAAATAACAAGAAAGATTTAATTAAAGGATTAAATAAATTATCTAATTTAAAATAAGAGGTAGATGTGATATATGGTGCAAATGAATTTATATTAAATAACAAAAAAAGTACCACTTCAGATACTTCTTTTTTAAATCCTTTTTGAGTTGATTCACCATCTAAAAATAACCCAAAAACAAAAATTAAAAAGATAACTAAAGTAGTTTTAAAATGACTAAAGTTACTTATATATGCTTTTTTATTACTTATGGGTTTATGAGGATGTTTTCAATCAATGGCTGAACCAGAAACTAAAACTAGTGTTATCTTAGGACAAGGTTTAGAGTTTGGATATCTACCATTTATGGGTGTAACAGATCCTAGATATGTATTATCAACAAATGGTTTGAGTCAAGGATTAGGTTGATATGGATATTCTATAGATAGGTTTAGTTTTGATTATGGACCATTTTATGCTTTCTTTGTTTGACCAGGAGCATCCCTTGTTCTATCTATAATGTATCCACTAAGAGATGCATGAGGTGGAATGAATGCATTATTAGCTATATTTGTTTTATTATTTATAATTAGAGTAATCACATTATTAATTTCAATTAGATCTTCTATTCAAACTGAAAGAATGCAAGAAATTCAAGGAAAACAAGCCGAAATTAATGCAAAATATAAAGGTTTAAAAGATCGTGAATCTGTAGCAAAAAAACAACAAGAATTAAAGGAATTATATGCTAAGTATGATGCTAAACCATTTGCATCATTTGAACAAATATTTATAACATTACCAATATTTTTAATAGTATATAGAGTTGTTACAATATTAAGACCATTAAAAGCTTGTGCATTATTTGGTATATGAGATTTATCTCAAACACCAATGAATCAAATATTTAGTAATTTAACTAATGGTGGATGAGTATATATATTCTTTATATTAATAGTAATTCCTGTACAAATAGTTTCTCAAAAACTTCCGCAAATATTAAGTAAGAAACGTTCTAGAAATTCTGTAGCAATCTCTAAAAAAGGAAATGATCAAATAAAGAAAACTAAAACAATTCAAAATGTTATGATGGTATTCTTAATATTTATAGTTGTTTCATCAGCTACAGGTATTGGATTATATTGATTCTTATCTTCATTATTCAGTATTGCTCAAACATTAATTATTCATAAATTAATTATGAATAAGAGAAAAAAAGGAAATACTAAAAAAACAAATAAAATAGCAAAAGAATTAGGAATAGATTTATAAGTTATGAATAAAAAAGAAATGCATGATTTTCTTAAAACAACAAGTTTTATCCCTTCTAAAAAAATGGGACAAAACTTTTTGTTTTCTAATGAGTACCAAAATATGATTGTTAACTCTTTAACAGAGTACAATAATGTTTTGGAAATAGGTCCAGGATTAGGAGCATTAACTGATCTTATTATTAAAAAGAACCCTAAAAATTTTAAGTTAATAGAATTAGATAAAAGAATTGTAGAATTTATTAAGAATAAACATCCTAATTTAGAAGTAATAAATAATAATTTCTTAAAAGTAAATTTAGAAAAAGTTTTTGATGAAGAATATAATGTTATTTCTAATTTACCTTATTCAATTTCTTCTAATGCAATTGTTAATATAATAAAATGTTCAAAAATAAATGAAGCTGTTATTTTAATTCAAAAAGAGGTTGCAACTAGAATATTATCAAAAGTTGATGAAGATAAATACAATGGTTTTTCAGTATTAGTTAATTCACTAACTGAAGTTGAATATTTATTTGATATTCCTAATGATGTTTTTTATCCTAAACCTGAAGTAACGTCAACTCTTCTTAAATTTAAAATAAAAAAAGATGTTGATTTTAATAAAGAAGAATATGAAAAATTTATAAGAAAGTGTTTTTCACAAAAAAGAAAAACCATCTATAACAATTTAAAAAGTTACTTTCCTTCTGAAAAAATAATTAATGTTTTAGAAAATAATGGAATTGATAAGAATATCAGACCTGAAAAAATAACTATTGAAGAATACCAAGAATTATTTAGAGATTTTTATGAGAAATAATATAATTAAATCTTATCCAAAAATAAATTTGTTTTTATTAGTTAAAAAAACAAATAAAGAGTTACATAAAATAAAAAGTGTTTTTTTATTAGATAAATCAATTTATGATGAAATAGAAATATATGAAAGTAGTGAAAATAAAATAGAGTATTTTGATAAAAATGATAAAAAAATAAAAGTAGATAATTGTATAGTAAAAAAAACATTGTTTTTTTTAAAAGAAAAATACAATATATCAAAAAAATATTTAATAAAAATAAAGAAAAACATACCAATAGGTTCAGGTTTAGGTGGAGCAAGTTCAAACTCTGCATGTATAATAAAATACATATTAGAAAATGAAAAAATAAAATATACAAATATTTTTAAATCTATACATTCATTAGGATCTGATATAGCTTTCTTTTTAAAAAACATAGAATGCGCTTTTGTATATGGGTATGGAAATAAAATTAAAGAAATTATTCTTCCAAAAATAAAATATAAATTGTTTATTAATGAAAACGTTAAATGTTCAACAAAAGATGTTTATAATGAATTTGATAAATTAGAAAATAATAAGTCTTCTTATAGAAAACAATTGCAATATTTATATAATAATCAATATGATAAATTAAAAAACGATTTGGAAATTCCATGTTTAAAGATTTATAATAATATTAAGTGTATAAAAGAAGAACTAGATAAAAAATATATAACAAAATTATCAGGATCAGGTTCAACTTTTATATTATTTAATAAGGAGTAGGTTTTATGAATAAAGATATTA
Organism: uncultured Mycoplasmataceae bacterium; assembly: GCA_949290035.1. GTDB lineage: Bacteria > Bacillota_I > Bacilli_A > Mycoplasmatales > Mycoplasmoidaceae > CAMREV01. Next base: position 3,381 of record CASEQO010000026.1, on the reverse strand, counting down.
AAATTGTAAGAACAAGATATGCACCATCTCCAACAGGGTTGTTTCATATAGGTGGAGCAAGAACAGCATTGTTTAATTATTTATTTGCGAAAACGAACAACGGTGTATTTATTGTTAGAATAGAAGATACTGATGTTGAAAGAAATGTAGAAAATGGAATAGATTCTCAAATTAATAATCTTAAATGGTTAAAAATATATCCAGATGAATCATATCAGAATCCAGGTAATCACGGGCCATATATTCAAAGTGAAAAATTTGATAGATATAATGAATTAGCTAATAAATTATTAAATGAAGGTAAAGTATATCGTTGTTTTTGTACACCTGAAGAATTAGAAAAAGAAAGAAAGAAAAATATTAAAAAAGGTGAAACACCAAAATATTCAAGAAAATGTTTACATTTATCTAAAGAAGAAATTGATTCTAAATTAAAAAAGAATATTCCTTTTAGTTTAAGATTAAAATTAAAAGATGATTACGAATATTCGTGAAATGATATTGTAAGGGGAAAAATTGATTTTAATACTAATTCAATGTCTGATTTAGTTATTATGAAATCAAATAAAATACCTACATATAATTTCGCAGTTGTAATTGATGATTATGATATGGAAATATCTCATATATTAAGAGGAGAAGAACATATATCAAATACTCCTTATCAATTAGCAATTAAAGAAGCACTAGGTTTTGATAATTATATTCAATTTGGTCATTTATCTGTAATAGTAGATGAAACTGGAAAAAAACTTTCAAAAAGAAATCTTGAGTTAAAACAATTTATTGAAGATTATAAAAATATGGGATTTCCAGAAGTTGCAATAACTAATTTTTTATGTTTATTAGGATGAAGTAGACCAGATAATGTTGAAATCTTTTCATTGATAGATGCTATTAAACATTTTAAAATAGAAAATGTTTCTCCCTCTCCTACAACTTTTGATTTTAATAAAATGTTATGAGTATCATCTCAATACTTTAAACAAATGGATGATAAAAAATATATATCTTTTGTAAAACCATTTATTCAATTTTCAAATAAAAGATATTTAGAAGTTCAAGATGAATGTTTACTTTTATTTAAAAATCAAATTTCTTATGCAAAAGAATTAAATAAGTTATTAGAAGAGTTATTTACAATAAATAAATTTACAAAAAAAGAACTTGCTGAATTGGATTTTTTTAATACAAAAGATGTTTTATTAATGGTTGAGTCATTTTATAAATCATTATCAAATTTAAAAGATTGAAACATTGATTCTATTAAATTATTAATTAAAGAAACTCAAACTAAGTCTAATTTATCAGGAAAAGATTTTTTTCAACCATTAAGATTTTCATGTTCTCATAAAACACACGGACCTGAATTATTTAGAGTAATATATATTTTAGGAAAAAATCAAGTATTAGAAAATATTGAAAAAGTTCTAAGCGAAATTAAAAGGTGAGACTATGAGGGATAATTTTTTTATAAAAGACCCTATTCACAAAGAAATAACTATAATTGATAATAATAAAAAAAATATAATAAGTGAATTAATAAACACAAAAGAATTTCAAAGACTTAAATATATTTATCAATTAGGTCTTGCTTATAAATGATTTCCATCTGCTACTCATTCTCGTTTTTCTCATTGTATTGGTACATATGAGGTTGTATGTAAATTTACTCAAGTGTTAAGAATTAATTCAAATGATGCAAAATTAGTTCAAATAGCAGGACTATTACATGATATAGGTCACGGTCCATTATCACATGTATTTGAAAAAATAGCTCCTAAAATTAACAATAAAGAAATTTCACATGAAGAATGAACTATAAAAATTATTAGTGATCAAAATACTGAGATAAACAAAGTTTTAAGAAAATATAAAATAGATATAAAACAAGTAATTTCTATTTTAGATGGAACTCATAAAAATAAATGAATGACCCAATTAATATCTAGTGATTTAGATTGTGATAGAATAGATTATTTATTGAGAGATTCATATTTTGTTGGAACGCATTACGGAACTATAGATTTAAATATTTTATTAAAAAGAGTAAAAATAATAAATAATGAGTTATGTTTTTCTGAAGTATCTTCAAATATAATAAAAAGTTTTTGATATGCTAGGGTACATATGAATTCTGATATATATGAAAATAAAAATTTAAGAGTATTCGAATGAATATTAGAATCTATTTTTAATAGATTAAGAGATATAAAAGACGTATTAAATAGTAATAAAGATAAAATATATTATTTTGATAGATATTCTTGAATTATTTTTAACAAGGAAATTTCAGTACAAGATTATATATTGATGGATGATCCAACATTATTTTCATTTTTAGAATCAATAAAAAATTTAAATTTAGATAAGATATTAAATGATTTATTTGATGGATTCCAAAATGGAAATAAATTTACATATGCTATAGAGGATAATTTTAAAAAATATAAATTAGAAAAATATAAAAATAATATTTATGCATTTAAAGAAGAAACTTGAAAAAGTAAAAAAGTTTATTCAAATAATGAAAAATACAATGTTGTTTTATACAATGAGCAATATGATAAACAATCAAATAAAGTGTCTTTAAATGTAATAAAATTTAAAGATTCTGAATTAAAAAAAACAATGAATAATAATACAATTGAATACAAAATTTTTTTTATAAACGAAAATATTGTAAAATAAATAGCGTTAAGGATATATAATGACAAAGCATTTAATAGATATTGCTTATGAAATAGCAAGTAAAAAATTAAAATCAAAACAGTTTTCATTTAGAGATTTATTCAAATTAATAATTGAAAAACATCCAGAATATAAAAATGACGTTGGTGATTTATACATTGACCTAATAAGTGATAATCGTTTTATTACAGTAGGTAAAGATAAATGAACACTTGTTGAATATTTGAAACATGAAGAAATTCAAAAAATAAATTCTTCAATGTTTGGATTAGATAAACTTACATTAGAAGATCTAGATGAAAATTTTGATCCATCAGAATTAAAATCTATGTCTGATGATGAAAATGAATATACAATGATGGATGATTTAGATGAAGAAGGTGAATCATTAATCGGAAATGAAATAGAAGAAGAAATTGAAGAAGATGATGACGAAGAAATGGATGATTTAGAAGACGATGAAGATGAAGATCTTGATATCGATGATTTAGAAGACGATGAATTTTAATATAGGAGAATAATTATGTTTGGTAAAAAAAATAAAAAAACAAATTCAAAATTAGTTAATGCAAGAGATATGATCCAAAAAGCTGTAGCTGGGAAATATGCTATAGCACATATTAATTCTAATAATTTAGAATGAATTAAAGGTATTTTAGAAGCTGTTCAAGAATCAAATTCACCAGTTAT